>JAJNPX010000026.1 GCA_021155145.1 Acidisarcina sp.
GTTGAGCGGCGAACGTGAAAATGCCCGCGGCGGTGTTCGCGTAACCGCACACGGGCAATCCTTTGTTACATTACACACGGCACGGAACCGCGTGGCTACTTACTGCACTTCGTAGGGTTTTAGCTGGTCGTTTATCTTGGCGAGGTCGCCGACGACGACGATGGTCATACGGTCCTCGGTCAAGTACTTCTTCGCCATAGCCTGAACGTCAGCGGCGGTAACGGCGAGGATATTCTTGACGTAATTGTCGATATAGCTCTTGTCGAGCCCGTTGTAGTTCATATTCTCGAGCTGGCCGATCACGCCGAAACGCGTCGAGTTTTGCAGGACGTAGAGTCCGGCCATATAGTTCTTTATGCCCTGCAGTTCAGCGTCGCTTATCGGCTCGGTCCGCATCCGGTCGATCTCAAAGAGGATCTCCTTGATCGAGTTTCCGGTATGCTCGGTCGTGACGTCGGCCGCCTCGACCCAATAACCGGTCTTGTAGCGGTTCCAGACGAAGCTGCCGGGCGAGTAGGTATAGCCCTTATTCTCGCGGATGTTCGAGGTGATCCGCGAGCCGAAACTTCCGCCGAGCATCGAATCCATCACGACGAACTTCACAAAGTCGGGGTCGGTCGGCGCCGGTGCGGGCATACCGAGATAGATCGTGGATTGCGGTGCGTCGGCACGGTTGATCGTGGTCAGTGACCGTTTGCCCGCGATCGTCGGCACGTTGCGGGTGGCGGGCTTGCCCTTGGCGTAGCCGGCAAATGCCTTGGTTATGGCGGCCTTTACAGCCGCGGCGTCAAACTTGCCGACGACATAGAGCCGCGTCCTTTCAGCGCCGTAGTTGGCGGCGTAAAACCGCTTGACGTCATCGAGCGTGTAGCCGCTCACCTCTTCGTCACGCGGGTTTATCTGCTCATACGGGTGGCCGGAAAAGATGACCTCGCGAAACTTTTCCCACGCCTGGTTGCCCGCCTGTGTGCGGGCGACCGCGAGTTGGCGCAGTTTATTTGCCTTCAGGCGGTCGAGATCTTCCTGTCGAAAATTCGGGTTAAGAATGACATCGGCGAGCAGTTCAAGAAACTGCACGTCAAACTCGGTCAGAACTTCGCCGCTGATGTTCGTGCTGTCGGTGCCGACGTTCACATTCAGGCTGCCGCCCATCCGGGCCGCGTCGAGCGCGATCTGCTCGGCCGAGCGGGTCTTCGTTCCCTCTTTGAGCATCAGGCCGGTCATTTCGGACACCGCCTTTTTCCCTTTGGCGTCGTCCTTTGTCCCGGCGTAGATCACGGTCTGAAAGGCCACCTTTGGCACCGAGCCGTACTGTACGAGCGTGACCTTCATCCCATTGGGAAGCGTGAGGTCGTCGGTCTGCGGAAAGACGAAGGGCTTGGGCTGGCCGCCGGCGGGCGGCGTTTCCTTGGGCGTTTGAGCGGAAACGGCAACAGATGCGATCGAGAGAATAGCTGCAGCGACGGCAAGACGCACGAGTAGAAAACTATTCATTATTCGTTGTTCGTTATTCACTACTGCTGACCTCCTACGGCTGCGGCGGGTTTTTCAACCTCGATGATGACGACGGTGCGGTTCGTCTTGCGGAGATACTCCTTCGCGGTCGCCTGGATCAATGCCGGCGTCACCTTTCTAAAATTTGCCTCGATCTGGTTTATGTTCTCCGGTTTGTCGTCAAAAAGGGCAAAACAGGCGAGCAGGTCTGCCCGCCCGACACCGCCGAACTGGGTCATCGTGTCGTACAGCCCGGAGCGGAGCTTAACGATCGAGCGGTCGATGGTCGCCTGATCGACCGGCTTGTTCTGAAGCTGTTCGACGACGCTGTCGACCGATGCCATTATCTCTTTCGGCGTGAATTTCTCGTCGTGGATCAGATCGGCCGAAAATAGCATCGGGCCGTTGTAGTTGAACATACTGCCGAGGTAGGCGTTGATGCCGCCGGTCACGCCGCTCGAGTATCCGCGTTTCTTTACAAGCTCCTGATGGAGAAGGCTGTCCTCGCCCTGGAGCATGATCTGGTCGATCAGGCCCATCGCAAAATACTCGGGCGTGCCGCGTTTCGGCATCTGCCATCCGAACCCGACCGCGGGCTTCTTTGCAAGCTTGTCCGTGCGGGTGACGGTCTTTTCGGCGGTCTGCCGCGGCTCCGTAAGATCGGGGATGGCATCGGGCGTCTGGCTCGGGATATCGGCAAAGTATTTTTGCACCCAGGCCTTTGCCTGCGGCTCTTCGAAATCGCCGGTCACGACGATGGCGGCATTCCTGGGCGAGTAATACTTGTCGAAGAATGCCTTTGCATCTTCGAGGGTCGCGGCCTCGATATCTTTCAGGTCACCGTAAAAATTGTGTGAGTTGTACCAATTCGTGAACGCCGCCATTGGCAGGTCGATCCAGGGAAACGAGCCGTATGGCTGATTGAGAACATTCACCTTCACCTCGTTCCCGACGACGCCCTGTTGATTCGTCAGATTCTCTTTTGTGATGTCGAGGCCGCGCATACGGTCGGCCTCCGCCCAGAGCAGCGTCTCAAGTTTGTGCGACGGGACGACGGCGAAATAGTTTGTGAAATCGAAACGGGTGGAGCCATTCAGCACCCCGCCGTTAGTTTCGACGAGCCTTATGTATTCGAGCTTGCCGAGATTCTTGGATCCCTGAAACATCAGGTGCTCAAAGAGATGCGCGAAACCGGTCCGGTCGCGAGGTTCGATGCGAAAGCCGATATTGTAATAGACGGCCACGGCGGTGAGCGGTGCGCTCTTTTCGGGCGAAAGCACGACCTTCAGGCCATTGGGCAGCTTGTAATATGTCACGGGTACGTTGATACCCGTCGCCGCCTTCCCTTGTGCAAAGGCGCCGGCCGTCAGGATGGCCACAACAGCCGAAAGGTAAACGAACTTTTCAAACAATTGCTTCATATTCTCCTCGCGATGGAAGTTTTACCTCGAATTTAGGTTATTCGCGATCGGGAGGCGAAAGTTTCAATTTTGTTATGAAACGGGTGGAAAAAGGGATGATCCGGGTGGGCGGTCTACTTCCGGGGCACGGCCGAACGCATAGCTGAACCCTTTACAGACGGCGACGTCGTGAGGCCGCCGCCGGATGAGACCGTGACATTGTTTGCCTCAAGCGTCGAGCCGATGGCGCGTTGAAATTCGGATATCGCACGGTTCAGATCGGTCTGGGCCTGGAGTTCGCGGCCCCGCGCGACCACAAGTTCGGTCTGACGCTGCTGAACTACGAAAAAGGTAGTGATACCGGCCTGAAATTGCCGCTGCTCGCTCTGGTAAACCTGCTCGGCCGAATCTCGCGTGGCGACGGCCGAAGCCAGCCGTGCCTCGGCAGAGCGAAGGGCCTGAAGAGCGTTGCGTACCTCGGCCTCGATCACCTGTTCGGCCTGAGCGCGCAGATTTGCGATGCGGTTCTTTTCGACCAGCGTTCGGCCCAAGTTGGCCTTGGCGACCGTGTTGCCCCACGGCAGACCGATGGTCACCCCTACGCGATATGATGGATAATCGCGCGCGATCAGGTTGCCCAACGAAGTGCCGTATCCGCCGACCAGGTTGGGCGGCACGCGGCTCTCGCCGGTGGTCGGATTGATAGCGGCCGCGGTCTGGCTTCCCGCCAGGCCCTGAGCCGTGTAGCTCGCAAATAGGTCGATCTGCGGCTTGGTCTGGTTGCGGTAGTAGCGCTCGTCGATGGCGTTCATCTCCTCGCTCGCGTTGAACTGGACGATCTCCGGCCTTCCCTTCAATGCTTCGGCGACCGCGACATCGAGCCCGATCCTGGGCGGGTCAAGATCGACCGGAGAGACCGGTGTGATCGGGCGTGACCATTCACCCGCGGTACGGTCGGCAAGCATCAGGGTCTTTAACGTATTCTCGGCGCGGGTCACATCTTCCTGAGCGGTAAATACGTTCTGTTCGAAGAGAGTGATCTGGGCGTTGGCCGCGACGAGATCGATGGGCGGAAGCACGCCTTTTTCCACGAGCCGCTGATTGCTCTCGAGCTGCGTCCGCGCCTGCCTCACGGCGTCGATCTGCACTTGCAGATTCCGAAGCGAGAAGGCGAGATTCCAGTACGCCTGCTCGACCGCCGCGATCACTTCGATGGCACGCTGGCGAAACTGAGAATCGCTCAGGCTAAGGTTCTTTTTAGCGATCTCGATGAGCCGCCGGTTATTGTCGAACCGCCTGCCCCTGAGCAGCGGCTGAGTGTAGGTAAAGGTCAGAAGCGATGGAAACTGCGGATTCAATGTGGCGTTCGTGTTGCTTGTCGTGACCCGCGACGAGTCGAACCGGGCGGCGTAGCTGCCTCCCTGAAACGGAGAGAATCCGCTCAATCCGGTCGATCCGAAATAGCGCGTCTGGGTGACGGAGCCGTTCACCGCACCGCCGATGACCGAGGCGGTAGGCGTCGAGGTACTGTCGTAGTAGCTCTGCCCCTCGATCAACGGATCGTAGATGCCGCGCGCGCCGCGAAGATTGAATTCGGCTATCTGCACGTTGTTTCGCGAGGCGTCGATGTCGTTATTGTTGCGGAGCGCCATCACGACAGCCTCTTCGAGCGAGAGTGAAAGCTGATCGGCATTGCTCACCCCGACCCGCTCCAGCGAAGGAAGCGGACGGACGGGACCGCGAAAATCGGGTGCCACGGGCGGCGGATCATCCGGCAAGGAGGCCGGCGGGATCACGATAGCCGGGGTCGGCGACGGCGTGGGATCGGCGTCCTGGGCGCAAACGAAGAGCGGCAGGAAAATGGCACAAAAAAATGGAACAGCAATTCTCTTCATCGGATCAAACACCTTCCCGTTAGACGTTACCGGACCCGCGGCCTTTGGACCGGAAGATCCCGGTGATGCCATCCCTGATCGGGCGAACGACTGACGCGGCACGGGCCGAGAGAGTGCGCATCATCGTGGATTCGGCCGCATCGTCAAATAGCGAATAGAACACGGGGACAGCAAGGAGCGTCAACAGAAGGCAGAGCGATTGCCCGCCGACCACGAGCACGCCGATCGAGCGATTCGTTGCGGCGCCGGCGCCAGTGCCAAGCGTGAGCGGGATCATTCCGGCCACGAGGGCGAGCGTGGTCATAAGGATCGGCCGCAGACGGTCGCGGTTTGCCTGAATGATCGCATCGTACCGGCTCATACCACGAGCTCGGAGGGTGTTGGTATGGTCGATCTGCAGGATCGCATTTTTCTTGACGATGCCGAACAGAAGCAGTATCCCGAGGGCCGAGAATATATTCAGCGTCTGCCCGGCAAGTGCGGTCGACAAAAGGGCGAACGGTATCGAAAGCGGCAGCGAGAGCAGGATCGTCACCGGGTGGATGAACGATTCGAACTGGGCCGCGAGGATCAGATACATAAAGACGAAAGACAGCAGGAACGCATAAAGGAAAGACTCGTAGGCCTTTTGCAATTCCTTCGATTGCCCGGTCACGCCGGTCACGTACTCGGGCGGCATCTGCAGTTCGGCGGCCCACCTCTGCAGCTTTGCGACGGCGTCGGACTCGGATGCGTTCGGCGGGAGTCCGGCAGAGACCGTGACCTGGCGAAG
>JAJNPX010000036.1 GCA_021155145.1 Acidisarcina sp.
GCGTTCGATCGCATGGGCCTGCGCCGAAGCGGCTAATGCGAACGGGGCGAAGCTTGCGTTTACCTACCAGGGTGAACGCCTGAAAGAGAATGTCGAAAAACTTGCCGGCGGCCTCTCGGATTCGCTTATCGTGCCGTGCGATGTGACGAATCAGGCAGATGTCGATGCTGCATTTGCAGCGGTTGGTGAAAAGTACGGCAAACTTGATTTTCTGGTGCATTCGATCGCATTCGCACCGAAAGAAGCCCTCGAGGGCGAATTCGTCACAACGACGCGCGATGCATTCAGGACCGCCCTTGAGATAAGCGCATTCTCGCTCACGCAGGTCGCGCTTGCGGCGTCTTCGCTGATGAAGGATGGCGGAAGCATCGTCACAATGAGCTATTACGGTGCGGAAAAGGTCGTGAGCAATTACAACGTTATGGGCGTCGCCAAGGCGGCACTTGAGTCTTCGGTGCGGTACCTGGCTGCCGATCTGGGGAAGCAGGGTGTACGAGTCAACGCGATAAGTGCCGGGCCACTAAATACCCTCTCGGCACGCGGCGTGAAGAACATGGGTTCGCTGCTCGGCTACGTCGGAGAAAAGGCTCCGCTCAAGCGCAATGTGACCGCGGCCGAGGTCGGCAATACCGCCCTTTTCCTGGTCAGCGATCTTTCGTCCGGTATCACTGGCGAGACCATCTATGTCGATTGCGGCTACAACATAATGGGTATATAGAAACTCGGACATTCTCGTCCGCTCATTTTAACCTTGCGGACAGGAATGTCCGCGTTCCAATCATGGCTGAAACTGACGCAAACAGACCCAAAAAGAAAAAAGACAAAGCCAAGCCGGCCGAACCAAAAACCGTAGCCGACGCAAAGAAACGCGAGCGCGTTCCGGCTTATTGGCAATTGACCGATGACGAAGTACTCCTTCGCTCGCCGGAGCCCGAGGACGAATACAAGACGTCTGACTCCTGGCGGGTCTTTCGCATCATGGGCGAATTTGTTGACGGTTTCGATAACCTCGCGACGATCACCCGCGGAGTATCGATCTTTGGATCTGCGCGAACGCGCGATGGAGACGTGATGTACAACGCGGCCCGCGAGACCGCGAGACTTCTGGCCGAAAAGGGGTTCGAGATAATCACTGGCGGCGGTCCCGGGATAATGGAAGCGGGCAACCGCGGAGCATTTGAGGCTGGGAAGGTCTCGGTCGGATGCAATATCGAGCTGCCCTTCGAGCAAATGCCGAATCCTTATCAGACCAAATCGCTTTCGTTCAAATACTTCTTCGTACGCAAGACGATGTTCATCAAGTACAGCAACGCGTACATCATCTTTCCGGGAGGCTTCGGAACGATGGATGAGTTGTTTGAAGCGCTGACCTTGATCCAAACCAAGAAGATACGCAATTTTCCCGTCGTGCTTTTCGGGTCGCAGTACTGGCAGGGAATGCTCCAATGGATCACGACAACGATGCTGAACGAGAGATACATAAATGAAGAAGACCTAAGTTTGATCCACCTCACGGACTTGCCGCAGGATGCGGTCGACTTCATCGTAAGAACGGCCGGACAGGCGGCAGGGGGAGAGGTCTAGCAAGCACTCGGCACGCTCGCAATTCCAAATGGGCTCAGGTTATTTTATCGGCATCTTTGAGGGACATGCGGACCCCGCGGCCGCGATCGTGCGTAACGGCGAAGTGATCGCGTTTGCAGAAGAGGAGCGTTTCACACGCCAGAAGCATGCCTGGGGCGTTTATCCGATAAGGTCGCTGAAGTATTGTCTTGACGCAGCGGGCATCACACTCTCGGATGTCGAGGCGGTCGCTCTAAATTGGGACATTGATGCTTTTACCAACGGGCGGATGGGCGAGTTCTTTGACTCGGTAAACAGTGAGTTCCCTGTCGATGCAGCGACCCGCGGCTGGCAATCGTCGATGATCCGGCGGTTTCACCGCGAAGAGACTGAACGTCGGCATCACTTCGAATGGCGTCGTGCCTTTGGCGATGTTGCTTTTCCGCCGATCGTTTCAGCCCCCCATCATTATGTTCACGCATTTCAGTCGGCGATGCATTCGGGCCTGGAACGGTCTTTGTGCTTGACGTTCGACGGTTCCGGTGACCAGCACTGCACCGTGCTATGGGACCATAACGGGACATCGCTTACACCCATATACGAGCGCAAGATACCGCATTCATTGGGCTGGTATTACGCCGCGTTCACAGAGTATCTGGGCTTTCAGGCTTACGACGGCGAATACAAGCTGATGGGCCTCGCAGCTTACGGCAAGGAAGACGATGAGCTTATGGCCAAGGTCGGCAAGGTGCTGTTCACCGATCCGGACCAGCCGCATTCTTACGCCCTCGATCCCGGTTTCATCCATTACGGGCCGCATTCATATTCACATCGCTTTACCGATCGGCTCGTGGAGCTTTTCGAGCGGCCGCCGCGAATATCGACCGATGAATATGAGCCCTGGCACGAGAACCTTGCGTTCGCCGTACAGCATAATCTGGAGCAGCGTGTACTCGCATTGATCGAGTGGGGCATTGAGAAGACGGGTGTCAACAGCGTCACGATCGGGGGCGGTGTCGGCCATAACGTAAAACTTAACTCAAGGATCTTCGAGCACCCGGCGGTGAGCGGCGTCTGGGCAAACCCCCTATGCAGTGACGGCGGAGCGGCGCTTGGTGCCGCACATGCTGCAGAATTCAACGCTACGGGCACACGGCCGGCAAAGCTTCGGCGGCTGGACCTCGGGTATGAAGAGGACGATGTTGAGTCGATATTGAAGAGTTCGCGGGTGGAATTCCGGAGGTCACATAACATCGCTCGCGAGACGGCCGAACTGATCGCAAAAGGAAATGTGGTCGCATGGTTTCAGGGCCGTATGGAAGCAGGCCCGAGGGCCCTGGGGCAGCGAAGCATATTGGCCGATCCGCGTGATGTGAGGGCGAGGGACCGCGTCAACAGCATCATCAAATTTCGCGAGTACTGGCGTCCGTTCTGTCCGTCCATTTTGGCCGAGATGGCGTCTGATTATTTCGACCATATCACCGAAGCTTCATTCATGGTGACCGCGTTCGCAGCCAACGAACGCCTCAAGCTAGAGGCGCCGGCAATAGTTCATGTTGACGGCACGGCGCGGGTGCAGATGGTTGAAAAGGATGTCTTACCGCTTTATCATTCTCTGATATCTGAGTTTAAGGCGATAACGGGCGTTGGGGCCCTGTTGAATACATCCTTTAACGTAAAGGGCGAGCCAGTTGTATGCACGGCCAGAGATGCGCTCAGGACCTTTTGGGCAACCGGGCTCGATGCGTTAGCAATCGGAGACCTGATCGTTGAAAAACCAGCGATCCAATAGATCACAAAATGAAGACAGCTCTGATCATTGCACCTCATCCCGATGACGAGACCCTAGGTGCGGGCGGCACGATCCGACGCCTTGCCGATGCCGGTTATCATGTCGCGGTCGTTACGGTCGCTGCCCATATGCCGCCGCTGTACACCGCCGAGGTCCACGAAAGAACGGTCGCGGAATCGAAAAACGCGCAGGCGGTACTGGGCGTGAGGGACTCGGTATTTCTGGACCGGCCCGCGGTATGCCTTGGTGAGATCCCGACGGCCGAGTTCAACAAGCTGATCCAGGATCAGGTCGACGCTTTTTCGCCGGACATTTTGTTGATCCCGTTCCCGGACCGTCATATCGATCACAAGTTGATTTTTGAGGCATGCATGGTCGCGGCACGGCCGATCCGAGGCGGCCGGAAGATGAACCTGGTCGCTGCTTACGAAACGATCTCGGAAACCCACTGGAATGCGCCGCATATCGAGCCCGCATTCATACCAACTCTGTGCGTCGATATTTCGGAAGTGATGGGTCTGAAAATGGAGGCGATCAGATGCTTCGAAAGCCAATTGCACGCATTTCCGGGGCCCCGATCGATCGAGGCGTTAAGGGCGTTGGCCCTGTTCCGCGGGAGTCAGGCGGGTTACGGTTACGGCGAGGCTTTCCACGTCATCCGAATGGGATCCGGGTTGTTCAT
>JAJNPX010000062.1 GCA_021155145.1 Acidisarcina sp.
AGGTCTGAACCCCTACGGGAGGAACAGTGCAGTTAGGATCGCCCGGAGCGCAGTAAAAATCGCAGTTGATCGACGGATTCGCGACGGCTCCGAACAGCGGAGACTCGCTGCTGCATGAACCACCGATGCAACTGATGGAGGAGTACCCAAATCAAACTGTGCAGACGACTTATGTCTATGCCGGGTGGACGAGCAGGTGAAAAACTTGTTATGGGAGCTAGAGGAAAAAGAGTTCCAGGTCTAGTGACGAGGCGCAATTACGAGATAAGCCTGTTCTTTGGCGGAAACTATTTTAAGTAGTTGACAAATGAAGACACTCATTATCATTTTTTGCTTCTTGTTTCTCATCGACTGCTCGAATGGGAACGCTCCGGACACGCGGCCCCAGAGGCTTGGTGACCGACCACCCGCGGAAGACCGCTCTTATGAAATCGCTACCCCATCACGCGACGGTATTCGAGTCGATGCTACTCAAGACGACTTTGTCGGATGTTGGTCGTCCGGAAATGGACTTGTAATGCGGATTTTCGACAACCAGCTACTTCTCTCAACCAATAGTTTCAAGCCGATTCGATTTCAGGTCGAAAGAATGGAGCACGGTCGACTAACAATTCGACTGCTGAACCGACCGCAATTCTACTTCTTTCAGGAAATAGTTTCCCTTGAAATTAAGCATTCTGATGATCCGTTTCCACTGAGTATCACCGACTATAATAGCGACGCCGAGTTTAACGATCCTGATCGAACTAATAGGAGTGGTTGGATGAAGTTTGACTGCAAAGAATGGTTTAAAGACGAGAAATGACATCGAGCTCGTCCAGCATCAAATGTTGTAACTAATTGCATGGAAGCGTACCACTCCGCCGGCGTAGGAAGAATGCGGTTGACGACGGATCAGCTCGGAGCGGTGAAGGACCGTAAGGACTACGCGGGGTTCGGCGAAGAGACGATCACCGCTCAGCATGTGAGCGGGCTTGGATATGGTTCGGCGGCGGATGAAGTTCGAAAGGGATATACTGGGTACGAAAAGGATGGCGAGAGTTCTCTCGAATTCGCGCAGGCAAGATACTACAGCACGACGCACGGCAGATACACCTCTGTCGATCCGCTGACGGCTTCGGCAAGCATCAGAAATCCGCAGACCTTCAAACCGATACACCTACGTCCTGAACTCGCCCTATAAGTTCACCGATCCGCTCGGATTGCTGCCGATGCGTAACAGCTCAGGTGGCTGTTCCGCAGAGCACTCATTATAGGGTGTCCTTCCTGGTATGAGGTTTCCCTGCGGATATAGGGTTTCCCTTCGACCACTCCGTTTCCGGGCACAATACGGTTTCCCTCAGATCGTAGGGTTTCCCAAGCGGCTACAGGATTTCCGATCGAGATCGCAAGTTCGAATCAACGCATGGGGTTACCACCACCGTACGGGGTTATCAATCGGCGAAGGCCTGGTTCGTGACGGTGCATGGGGTGTCCACCAACGCATGGGGTGTCCAATTTGGGAGATCTCGTTTCTTCCACAGGGTTTCCGCCCTATTATAGGGTTTCCAATTGGTCCCTCGATACCTGTCGAGTCGACGTGCTCCGATGTCGGCTCACTCCGCTTGCTTAGTGTTTCGGGAGATAATCCGCGTCCCCCAACCAATACATAGGTTCCCCGGGATGCCATAGGTCTCCAAGGAAGGCTCCACTCGAGTCTACAGGCGAGCGTTTTGGTAAAGACTTCTTCGCTTACCCTTAATTCGTCGGCCAGACGTTCTCTGGCCGCGTCAACCGCTCCGGACATACCGATAGCAGGGGTGGGTCGTTCCGGGGCGGCATAACTTCGGCACAATTCTGCCCGGGCCCACTGAGAACCGAACCGATGTACGGTTCGAAGAGCTTTTGTTCGAATCGCCCAGGTTGTCGAGGCTGTGAAAGCGATTTCCTCTATAGGGAATCCGGGCCTTCATAGGGTATCCAATTCGACCAATCATCAGGCCTAGGAGGAAGGCAGTCGGCAAGTCGGGGTTTGCGTACGTCCATAGGGTGTCCGGACCTCTATAGGGTGTCCTTTCTGGACCTAACAATCCCGCCGCGGTAGGAATGGGGTGAAACGAACCTTGAAAGGACTATTAATTCGCGGGTGGGACGCCATATGTTCCCCTCCCGACACGTCCGATTGTCCGCGGCGAGCAGCCGCAGCGTCTGGCGATTTCCTTGGGTGGTATCCCTTCCGATAGCCATTGCATTGCTTGCCCAACCTTTCCTGGCGAGAGCGCGTACCGACGACCGCCCTTATTTTTCGTTCCCGCCGATGCGGACCTGGTGGGGTGGCCCGACTTCTGCGACGCTGCCCCCGCTAGGTCAGCAAGTTGCTCGATTAGGTCCCCTGGCTCGAGGCAAAGCGAACTCGCCGTGTCGAAACGTTCACGAATACTGTGGAGAAATGCGGATTTCGCAGCAATCCGGCCCAGGTTTGCGCGTACCTCAGCGATTGAATCACCCAGGGACGAGATCGTCGGAACGACGAGGGTATCCCCCGGGCCAATTTCTTCCAGGGCCCTCTCTAACTCACGCCGCACTTCCGATTTCGCTACGACGTCGAAAAAGAACCTCGATACTGGATAACGGGTGAAGTGCTCAGCCAAGATCGACGTCGTTGGTCGAGGAGACGAGTCTGGCGAATCCAGAATGACTGCGATGTAGCCGATCTTCATCTGAATCTGCTCCCTGCGCTCGGACTCCCCTTCTCGAACTCTTGCAGCCACGAATACTCCTGGGCCAGCTTCGCCTCCTCATCGATCGCTACGAGCCTCATGCTAGATGCCTCGAACCGCAACCGTGTCGAGAACAGATCTCCCGTCTCGCGGCACTTGACGACGCCGACGACCGCGTCGACATCCAGCCACTCGGGATTCGACGTCTGCACTGCTTTCGGGATCCTCTTATGCTGCAGGATCAGGTCGGCCCAATTCGTGACCTTCTTCGATCCCTCGACATCGTCCTTCGTGGGGATCGACACCGTGCTGTCCGGGTTCTTGATGCGCTCTGGCTTGCGGTTGTGGACGATAAGAATGACGGTCACATTCCACGTCTCGGCGAAAAGCTTGCATCTTTGCGCGAAGTCACCTTGAGCTTGGTAGTAGTTCTCGCCCTCGCCTCCTGTGAAAGCCATCAGGTTGTCGATCACGATTAGCTTCACGCCAAAGCGCCTGATCGCGAGCTCCGCAACCCTGAAGAACTTCTCTACATCGGTGAAGAAGTTTCCGTACTGGAAGAGGTAATCGCGGTACCAATCGCGAATGTAGGCCTGGACTTCTTCCGTCGGAAAGAAGTACTCAAAGCCCGTCTCGCTTTCGCTAACACGCTTGAGCCAGGCAGGACCGGCCGCGATCCGTTCTAACCAATAGCGGAGCCTGCCGATGCGCTGCTCCCCCGACCAGATGAACACGGGAGCCCCTTGCTCAACATGTTCGACGATGATCGTGAGAGCCAGCGTCGTTTTGCCAGCCCCGTTGTCGCCGGCGATCAGCATCAGGTGTCCGTCGATGCACCCACCGGTCCGTCGATCGATCTTGCCGAAACCCGTCCGGCGGCCGACCGTTATAGGCTCGTCCTGATAGTCGGCAACGGCGACGAGGTCCTGCTCCGGGTACCAGTTCGCGCCATCGATCGCATCGACGATCGCGTTCTTGCCGAACTTGATTAGCAGGTCGTTCGGGTCCTTCGTGCCCTTTTTTGCCTTGAGCGTGACTAGCTTGAGCCTGTGCTTGCCGAGACGATCGGCCAGCTCGTCGAGCTTCCGTTTCGCCCTAGCTTCGGCTTTCCTGTTCGGGAAAGTGTCAGCGTCGGTGTAGAGGATGATCAGCTCGAAGGTCTCGAGGAAATCCCATTGCTCGCGGATCCAGTCGAAGCCTGTGTCTCCGAACGGTACGCTGACCGAATTCGGAACTCCCGCTTCATGGATGCTCATTGCGTCGTAGTCGCCAAACGAGATCACGAGCGGGCCAGCCGAGGGGGCGCATAAATGGGAGCCAAGCAGTACCGGCCTACCGCCCGGCTCGGTGAAGGTTTTGAGCTCCCGGTCACGAAGCTTGAGCATCCTGCCGTTCGCGTGCCGGAACTTTACGAGCCAGCGGACGTCCTTCTCGTCAAAAAACGGGATCGCGATCTTGCCGTCTTTTGTGCATCCGACTCGGTACGCTGAGAGCGTGTCTCTCGACAGCTTCCGTGTCTTGGTTAGATATTCGAGAGCATCCATGCTGAGGGGGTCGATCGCAGTGGTTGGCTCGCGAAACTTCTTCGGCGAGCCGGCGACGGTGGTGATCTCAGCTGCAATAGTCAACTTTCTTCTTTTTCCCAATTTGCGATCCTCTCGCCGGCGTTCACGTCCGCCGATGAAGTCCCTCGGATTCCTGCCCGCTAGCTCGATAAGCATCCAGAAATTCCCCTTAGATCCGCACTTTGATCGCTGGCAGACATAGTTCCCGTCCTCTGCGTGGACGGCGAACGTGTGGGTGTCGACGCGATCGCCGCCTCCGCAGAGCGGACAGAGCTTCAGGTCAAGCCAGCGGCCCCGCAGCTTGTGCGACCATCCAACCTCGGCGAGAAAGCCGACTGGCGTTACGTTCCACTCGATCCGCGTGATGTTGTTCATTACGTCCACGGTTCACCGGACACGGGATCTATCCCCGCCGGTATCACTCGGCCGCCGTACGTCGTTACTGGGCCCGTCGAGCTTGACACGGAGCCTAGCTGGAGCCGCTTCAGGACCGCGTTCGGTCCGAAATACCGCTCGCGGCCTCCCTGGTGCTCCGAGAACGACGTCGTGACGGCCGAGAGGAACCTGACCGGGTCGTAACCGTCGTGAATGAGATCGTCGATCGTCCTGCGCCAGCTGTCCGCGTTGAAAAGCGTCTTGACCGATTTCGCTCCGACTAGGGGAGCCATGGCCTTGAGCCAAGCCTCCGTGTCGGGCGACTGCGGGACGTACCGGCGACGAGTCTCGCCGACCCTTCCTTCGATAAGCCGATCGGCAAGCGAAGCTGTCGCCTCGCCGGCTGTTTCTGCGGGAGGGTTTATATACGGTTCTCTTATCGGTTCTTCCTTATGTGCGGATACGGAAACCTTCCCCTTTTCCGTGCGAAAACCTTCCTCTTTTATCGACGCAAAGCTTCCGCTTTTATCGTCGGCAAAAGGTGCAGCTTTCATCCTTTTTTGTTCGAGCGAAAGGGGGCTGGGGCTGGTTTCATCACCTTTTATAAACTCGAAAGCGGTACGATTTCCCCGACCATTACCGCGCACGATCCGAAAGACTTTCTTCTCCTCCAGACGGCGAATAGTCTCTCGAACCTGACGGACCGTACAACGACAATCCTGGGCGATCCGTTCGAACCCCGGATAGCACGTGTCATCGACCGACGCGTAGTTCGCGATCACGATCGCGCAGATCAGTTCAGCTCCGCGAAGATCTCGTCGTTCCCGAATGATGTGATCGATCCACCTAACTGACATACCCGTCCTACTTCTTCGCCGGGACAGAGACTCTCTCGGTGTAGTCATCAAGCATGTCTAATCGGAAAAGTACGCGTCGACCTATGCGAAGATGCGCTATCCGTCCACTAGCGACTTCGCGGTCCAACGTCGAGACTGAGATCGCAAGTACTTGAGCCGCTTCCCTACGCGTTAGGGCCTTCTTATCCGGTGGAAAATTGGGTACAACCACAGGTGTCACCTCCAAGACATTTGTTGTAGCCCAGAAAAGCTCGGGGCCACTATTGATTAAAGGTGAACGTTGGGGATCTTGTACCCCCATATTTCGAAGGAATTTATGGGGCTTGTTTTCTCCTGAGTTTTCGAAGCAATTCCTCGATGTATTTCGGGCCAGTCACGTAGACTATCGCGAGGTGATGGTGTGCCAGCTGGTAGGGTGCAAACTGATGGCATGAGACGGCCATGGGGAGATGACGGAATCGCCGCCGAGCCCAGTCGGACCACTTCTGATTGAAAATTGTGGGGTTGTGGCGTCTGCGTCGTTCGGAGAAACGAAGGGCTCTCTTGTAGATCGCTTTTACTCGGGTGTATGAGTCTTTGAGTTCGCGATGTTCTTCGACGAGCAACTCCGGGTCAATTAACGCGGAGCCACCTTCTCTAAGTCGTTTTCGAAAGGATGTTTCAGGCCGGCAAAGCGAATCAATGAATCGAAGCAGGGTGAAAGGAACGTTGGGAAATTTCCTAAACGCGTAGCGCACATCAGGTTCTTTCAGAAACCACTCAGGTGGCCTGACGATATCGGTATCTTGAGGTCGGGTTCGTAGGCTCACCTCCCATTGTTGCCTCCCGATAGTATTAGCCACTGTCACGATCGCCTGCTCCAGCATCATGGGAAAGTTGAAACGCTGAGAAATGAACAGGCTGTCCAATAAATGCCGCGTAAAGACCTTTACAGAAGTGTCTCGCACGCCTTCAGCTTCGTCCGGCGTAATCCTGAAATAACGTTGCACGTCCTCGTCTCGAAGTATCTCGTCCGCCTCCGTAAGGATCTGCGCAATTAGGGAAAAGAAGGGGAACTGAAAGGTGCTTACCAGAAACACATGATGCGCTTTTACTATTAGATCTATCTCAGTCCCGCTCGGCCTGCGATTGTAGCCGACCCACACGGCTCCTGGGTCGAGTGCTGGAACAATCCCGTCTCGAACGGGTTGGATGTTTGTATCCTTAAGAACTGAAGCCCAAATCTCCTCAGCTAATCGGAGCGAGTCATCCTTCGATATCGGCATGCGTAAATCGTAGGCCAACTTCATGTGAGTCAGAAGGGCGAATCAAGTTGAAAATAAATCCAAGGTGTGAGTAAAGGTGTGAGTACACGAAAACAGCCATCAAGTTGATGGCTGTAAGTCATTGATTTTAATGGAGCCGCCCGTCGGATTTGAACCGACGACCTTTCGATTACGAATCGAATGCTCTACCAACTGAGCTAGGGCGGCGCCTGGATGGTTCGGCTCGGGTCAAAGGGAGCGAGGGCCGAAAGAGCCGAATTTCAAAATATAGATTCGCAGTTGTTGGATGTCAAGCTTTGGGCGAGGGGCCGACAGGGCCGAAATTCAAAACATAGGGTCGCGGTGCAATCTGCGGGTGCGGGGCAAGGCAGGCGGAGGTGTCGAGCGTTCGAAAAATTCCTACATCTATGTTACTTTTGTGGACAAAGGCCAGGGTTGCGACCCGGTTTCAAGCCGCGGGGCGTAGCCTAGACAATATTATCCAATGAGCAATAGATCCGATTTTCGGTCGCGTCTTAAAGAGATCTTCGCAGGTGGTTCGATGGCGGAGATCGCGCGGCGGCTCAATCTTCCGCATGCGACGATACGCAATTATTTCGGCGGCCGGCTTCCTTCGCCTGAGGTGCTGATCCTGATCGCGAATGAAACGAACGTTTCCCTGAACTGGCTGCTTACGGGCCGGGGCGAGATGTACGTTGGCGATCCGAAGGGGATCGATATCGGGAGTTTGCTTGAGAAGCGGATCGCAGAGATCATCGACCAAAAGCTCAGCGAAAGATCCGAAGGCGAAGTGCAGGAGCTCGGCACCATCGACGAACCGCCTGCGTTTGATGTAGGGCGGGCGCTGGAAAAGTATGCAGATCCCCATCGGGTGATGAGCGAGTGGTTCAAGTTCGAGGGGCGAAAATACCCAAAAGATTACGGCGTCGTGTTTTTTCAGGGGTGGGAGTCCTTTACCCCTGAGGAGCGCGTCGATGCGATCCGCGACGCAAAAAAGGTCCTCGACCGTACGCTCAGCAAACAGCGGGCGAAGAATTGACCTGATCAAGGGTTGATTCGTGATGCGATCTGTGATACTTTGTTGCAGCTATCGTACACACAAACTCCTACGCCGATGCACCTACTGATCGACAAAATCACCCGACTCGAAATCGATTGGAATCGCCGGCCGCTGACCGAGGCCGATTTTTACCGCCTTTGCCGGAAGCATAAAGTGACGGTCGAAGAAATTCCCCTGCGCGTAAGCGGTTTCTATTATTCGGTGCTGGGAAGGCACTGCATCGCCCTCGATAGCAGGCTTTCGCGGCAAAAGAAACTCCTCGTGATGTTTCACGAGTTCGCACATTTTCTACTACATGCACCGGAGGGCGGTGCGACCGCAAATTACCATGGCGTCGGAAAGCGAACTCGAAAGGAGCTGGAGGCGGATGTCTTTGCGCTGTGTGCGGTCATTCCGCGTACCTGGATAAATTCGGCACGTTTTTGCGAGTATGTCGATGAAAATGCGATCGAGGCCGAAATGGTAAGCGAACGGCTGCGGATATTCGAACGCTTCGGCGTATAGTCGGGCGTTTTCTGCCTATTCCTTGACGCGAGAAACAATATCGCGTAAAACATTAGCTAATTAACGATATTTACGGCACTTATGGGCCCAGGCTCACCGCGGGCCCCGGTCGGTGAAACAAGAAAATCTGAGGACGGAGGCACGAGGCAGTTTGATGGCATCGAACCTGGTTCATATTACGCGTCGCGGCTTTGGCGAGACGATGCGAAAGGACGGCTGGTGGTGGCAATCGCTGGTGACCTTTCTCGGTTTTTCGGCGTTCATCGTCTATTCGACGTGGGCGGCGTTTCAGGGTGAGCATTACTCATTCGGTCCGTATCTGTCGCCGATGTATTCGCCGTTGATCTGGGAGGCGGCCGGGCAGCAGTTGTCGGGACACGCGTGGCTGGGCGCGTGGCCCGCGTGGCTCCCGACCTATTTGTTGGTTCAGCCGATCACTCCGGCGATCCTGATCCTTTGGGCACCCGGCGGATTTCGGTTCACTTGTTATTACTATCGCGGTGCTTACTACAAAGCCTTTTGGGCCGATCCGCCCGCGTGCGCGGTCGGCGAGCCGCGAAATGAATATCGCGGCGAGAAAAAGCTTCCGCTCATCCTGCAGAACATTCACCGGTATTTCCTTTATGTTGCGTTGATCTTTATCGTGATACTCGCGTATGACGCAATTGCCGCGACGCAGTTCAAAGACGGCTTTGGCATCGGCGTCGGAACGATCGTGCTCACGATCAACGTCATCTTGCTCGCGAGTT
>JAJNPX010000066.1 GCA_021155145.1 Acidisarcina sp.
CGGCGGGCAACGGTTCGATCAAGGGCTATCTTGCGAAACCCGCCAAAGGGAAGAAGTTCGCAAGCGTGTTGGTGATCCATGAGAACCGCGGGCTCAACCCCTATATCGAAGATGTCGCCCGCCGCCTCGCAAAGGCCGGATATATGGCGTTCGCTCCGGACGGGCTCACCTCGGTCGGCGGTTATCCCGGCGATGAGCAAAAGGGTGTCGCCCTGTTTCGCACCGTCGACGGCAAGAAGATGACCGAGGATTTTGTTGCGTCAGCTCTTTGGCTCAAGAAACGCCCCGACAGTACCGGCAAGCTGGGAGCGGTCGGCTTCTGTTTTGGCGGCGGAATGGTCAACCAGCTTGCGGTCCGGCTCGGCAAGGATCTGAACGCGGGCGTTGCTTTCTACGGCCGCCAGGCGGGCGTCGCGGATGTGCCGAAGATCGAGGCACCGCTAATGTTTCAGTACGCCGGCAACGATCAAGGTGTGAACTCGGGGATCGCCGCTTACGAGGCCGCCTTGAAAGAGAACAAGAAGAAATTCGAGTCGTTCGTTTACGAGGGGAAACAGCACGGATTTCACAACGACACTACGCCGCGATACGACGCCGAGGCCGCCAAATTGGCGTGGGAACGCACGCTTGAGTTCTTTAAGAAGAACCTGAAGTGATAAGCTTGAGCCGAGTTCTATATTCTGGAGTCAAAATGAAAAAGATCATACTTTCTGCGTTCGCTGTTTTCGGAGCGCTGATCATATTTGCCGGCGGTGCGTCGGCGCAGACATCCGTGGCAGGCGATTGGGACGCGGTGTTCAATACGCCCGGCGGTCCGCGGCCGTTCAAGCTGATATTAAAGGTGGACGGCGAAAAGTTGACGGGCACCGCCAAGCGTTCGAGCGGGGACGTGCCCATTTCTGGCACGATCAAGGGCAACGACATCACCTTTGCCTATACGATCAGCTACAACGGCAATGACGTGACCCTGACCTACGCCGGCAAGGTGAACGGCGATACGATGGCCGGTACGGTGATGTTCAACGAGAGCGCCGGCGACGAATGGAGCGCCAAGCGAGCACCGGCAGAAAAGCCCAGGTCCGACAAGCCGTGACGCCGGAATTTGAACTGCTGAAAAACGACCCTGACCTTCAGGCCGAACCCGGCCCGGGCGGGACGCTCGTCTTTGTTGACGGAGATCAATTTTGTGTCGTCGGCCCTGACTTCATTTCAACCGAGGAAAGCGAATGTTACGCTTTCGGGTCGACAAGAGAAGAAGCCTTCTATAACTACGCCAGTAGAAGTTGATCGCAACCGGCTTTTCTCGCCGCCGCAGCCGGATCAAAGGCTTCTGACCTCTCCGGCCCGACGGCCCGAGGTCGACTTTCGCTTGATGCGATAGACCACTTCGATGTCCTTGTTTTCGCGAACCCAATTGTCGAGCCAGCGATAGCTGATCGCGGGCGTCAGCGTCGGGTTCGTCGCCGCTATGCACGCGTAAGCTTCCTCACGATCTGCGGCACTCAGGAGTCGGGAAGCTTCGCCGATGACGATCACGCTTGCCCAGTTCTCGTTGTCCACCACCTCTTCCACCTGCAGGCATATCTCGGGATTTGAATCGATCATCTGTGACTTCTTGCCCTCCGTGGTGTAGATGTAGATCGTGTGCTCATCGTAAGCGAAATGGATCGGCAGCACGTATGGATGGTTGTTAGATGAGCAGCCGAGGTGCCCGTAGTTGACGCGGCCTAGCAGGTCTTCGACCTCTTTAGGTGTCATGTCTTTTACTTCGATCATTGAGGCCTCCTAAACCAGAGAGTTCTTTATGGTCCTCTTTATTTTAGTGCAATGTCCGGCGCCGCGGCGTGACGCAGGTCACCGATGATGGAAAGATCGTAAGCCAATTACGGTACTGCACGGGCAAGCGTTAGAATTGCCTTTACCCGGGCGAAAACTGTCCCTTATGGAAAGCGCAACATCCACAGCATCTCAGGCAGACGCGCCGATCGATCATCTGATCGGGAGTTTCTGCGGCGATGCATTTGGCCCGACGCTGATCGCCGTCGGGAGCATTCACGGAAATGAGCAGGGCGGTGCTCTCGCATTGCGGAGGGTCGCCGCGGTGCTTGACAATATCGAATCGAAGCTGCGCGGCCGCGTATACCTGATAGCGGGGAACATGCGTGCCTTTCGCGAAAAGGTTCGCTACATCGAAGCCGACCTCAACCGCCACTGGACCCGTGCAAATATTGCCGCCATCGACTCGGGAGAATCGCCGTCCGGTTCCGAGGACCTGGAACTTCGCGAACTGCTCACGATGTTTCGAGACATTCTCGATACCGCCCGGAGCGAGGTCTTTGCCCTCGACCTCCACTCTACGTCTGCCGATGGATCGCCCTTTGCTACGGTTGGCGACACCCTCCGAAACCGCGGTTTTGCCCAGAGATTTCCGGTAACTTTCCTGTTGGGCATCGAGGAACAACTGGAAGGAACGATGCTTGAATATCTCAACAATCGCGGCGTCGTGACGTTCGGGTTTGAGGGAGGCCAGCACGATAGCCCTGTGACGGTGGCGAACCACGAAGCTCTGGTCTATCTAGGGCTCGTCAACTCCGGGATCGCCGCCGCGGAGGACGTACCGGAATTTGAACGGTTCCAGATGCACCTTGCAGAGGCCAGCGGCCGTCCGCGGATAGTAGAGATCATCCACCGCCATCACGTCCATCCGACCGACGGGTTCGTGATGGATCCGGGATATGAGAACTTCGATCCGGTCGGGCGCGGGCAGGCGTTAGCTCGTGATCGCCGGGGCCCTTTAGTCTCGCCGCGAAAGGGCCTGATCCTGATGCCGCTGTACCAAACGAAAGGCGAGGACGGCTTCTTTATCGGTAGGGAAGTTGCAAATTTCTGGTTAACTCTCTCAAAGTGGCTGCGGCGGGCGGGAGCGCCGACCTTGATCAGGATACTACCG
>JAJNPX010000003.1 GCA_021155145.1 Acidisarcina sp.
ATCTCCCTTTACATTCTATATGAGGCGTATCAACGGTTCGTCGAACCGCCAGAGGTGCAGAGCCTCGGGATGATGATCGTCGCCTCGATCGGGCTGGTTATCAACGTCGCCGGGATGTTCATTTTGCGGGCCGGATCGAAAGAAAGCCTGAACATGAAGGGCGCGTATTTCGAGGTTCTCTCGGATATGCTCACCTCAGTCGGCGTTATCATCGCGGGCGTGATAATGCTCACAACGGGCTGGTATTACGCCGACCCGATCATCTCGGCGGGGATCGGGCTGTTCATTTTGCCGCGCACGTGGGCGTTGCTCAAAGACGCGGTCGGAGTCCTGATCGAAGGGACCCCGGCGGACGTGAACATCGCCGCTTTGCGCGAGAGTTTGTCGCAGATCGAGGGCGTCGCGGGCGTCCACGATCTGCACGTCTGGAGTTTGACCTCCGGCGTCAACGCGATGAGCGTCCACGCGGTTCTGGCCGAAGAGTCGGAACACGAGGAGGTCCTGGCGCGGGTGCACGAGCGTTGCACGAAGAACTTCAAAATCTCGCATGTGACCGTGCAGACGGAACGCGGAGATTTTGCTGAGCACGAGACGCATCTTTAAAGTTCGGCAAAGGGTAAGAGTTTCTCGCCGGGCCGCGAAGTGGAGGTTGTATGTGCGTAAACAGATTAGCCTTGCTGAGGTGCCCCGAAAAGTCGAAAGAGCAGGAGGCGAACGAAAGGAATGTATTTACAGCACGACGACCCGCACCGTCACACGGCACCGGGAATTGAAACCTTTACTTTATTTTTGATCTTGGCTCCGATTCTGGTCGCCCTTTTAATGTTTCTGCTGTGGAAAGTATTAAATCACTTAGAAAAGCGAAAAGCCGCCGATCCCTCAAAAAACCGGACCGACCTGGAAGGCGCCAATGAGAAAGATCTCCGAAACTTTTAGATGAAGGCAAGAAAATCATTCGGGGAAATCCAAGTTACCTTAATAAGAGAACAGCTTTCGTATTTTGCGTGGGCGACGTCGCTTGTCGCGACCGCGGGTTGTCTCCTCTTCAGCGAGGTGATGGAACTGCCCCCGTGCGTATTGTGTTGGTATCAGCGGGTCGCTATGTACCCGCTGGTCATGGCCATCGGCGCGGGGATCATCATGCGCGACCGCCGTATGAAGTATTACGCACCGCCGCTGGCTCTGACCGGCCTACTCATCTCGATTTATCACAATTTGCTTTATTACGGGGTCGTCCCGGAAAGCATCACTCCGTGCCGACAGGGTATCTCGTGCACGACGGTGCAGATCGAGTGGCTCGGATTTATCACGATTCCGCTGATGGCTTTGACCGCGTTCGCGGTGGTGAGCTTGTGCTTGTGGCTGCATAAGGCGGAGCGTTTGGAAAAATGATATGAGAAAAGAAGTAATTATCTTAGGAGCCATTGTCGCCGTCGTCATTATCGGCGTCGTCGTGGGATCGAACTATTACCGAAACTCCCTGCAGAACGAAAGGGTCGCGACGAACACGGGCGCCAATTCAAATAAAACCGGCATCGATCCCGATACGCTTGTAAGGCCGGACAGCTATAGCTTGGGCCCAGCGGATGCGCGTGTGACCGTGGTTGAGTTTCTGGACCCGGAATGCGAAGCCTGCGCCGCTTTCAGTCCCGTGGTCAAAAAACTGCTCAAAGATTACGAGGGCAGAATTCGCCTCGTGGTCCGGTACATGCCGCTGCACCCGAATTCGCTTGCGGCGGCGACCTTCACCGAAGGGGCGGGCGAGCAGGGTAAATATTGGCAGGCTCAGGAGATGCTTTTTCAAAAGCAGCCCGAATGGGGAACTAAGCACGGGCCGCAAGCCACCGCGGAAAAGGTCGATATCACCGCGCTGTTCCGAAAATACGCGATGGAACTGGGCCTGGATCTCGACAAAATGGACACCGCGTTCACCGAAAACCGCTACCAAGCGAAGATCCAACGTGATTTGAACGACGGGCGTTCCCTGGGAGTGCGTCAAACACCGACGTTCTTCGTCAATGGCAGACGGCTCGCTAGATTCAGCGAGGCCGACCTGAGAGCGCTCATCGACGATGAGTTTCGAAATTGACCGCGCGAAGAGTTGATCTGATGAACATGGACGAATCGACAACAACTACCGAAGTCGCGAAGCCCGGTCTCTGGCAGGACCGAAAGTTTCAGTGGCTCATAGCGAGCGTCGCCCTAGTCGCCGTCTTCGAGTTTTTGTCGTTGATGGGGGACGACTACAAGCTGCGGCGCGATATCGCCTTCCCGTTTTTCGCGGCCCTGATCCTCGCGGTCGGATGGCGGACGCTGTGGAGCGGGATGAAGGCCCTCTCGAAGCTGAATTTTCGCAGCATCAATCTCCTGATGACGATCGCCGTAGTCGGCGCGTTCTACCTGGGCGAATACGAGGAAGCCGCGGTGGTGGTGGTGCTGTTCGCTTTGGGAGAGAGGCTGGAGAACTTCGGCATCCAGTCGAGCAAATCGGCATTGCAGGCACTGGTCGATCGCACGCCGAAAACCGCCCGCGTTCGGCGGGAGGGCGGTGAATCGGAGCTGCCGATCGAGGAAATTGGTGTCGGCGACACGTTGATCCTGAAGCCCTCCGACATGATCGCGCTCGACGCGGATGTGATATCCGGCGCATCGAGCGTCGACGAGTCGGCCATCACCGGCGAGCCGCTGCCGAAGGACAAGCACGCTGGCGACCGCGTTTTCGCGGGGACGCTGAACATGCAGGGCTACCTTGAGGCAAAGGTGCTCAAAACCGCGAAGGACACGACGCTCGCCAAGATCATCGAAACGACCTTCGCCGCTACGAAAACGAAAGCGGATACGCAGAAATTCATCGAGACTTTCGCCGGCTACTACACGCCGTCGATCATCGTCATCGCGACGCTGCTCGTCGCCATACCGACGGTTTTTCTAGGTCAGCCATTCAACCCCTGGTTCGAGCAGGCGATCACGATCCTCGTCATCGCGTGCCCGTGCTCGCTCGTGATCTCGACGCCGATTTCCATTTACGCCGCGATCGGCAACGCCTCGGCGAAGGGAGCGCTCGTCAAAGGTGGCAAGTACATTGAGGCGATCGGGCGCGTCAAGGCGGTCGCGATGGATAAGACCCGCACGCTCACTTACGGCAAGCCGAAGGTCACGGACGTGTTGCCCTTCGGTGAGTCGACCCGCGAGCATCTGTTGGCGTGCGCGGCCGGGATCGAGAGCTACTCGGAACATCCGCTGGCGGCCGCCATCGTCACGGCGGCGAACGAGGAGAAGCTCGACATCCACGCCGTCGAGAATTTCCAAGCCGTGATGGGCAAGGGAGCGAAGGCGGATTGCGTCGTCTGCTACGACAAACACCACTGCATCGGGAAGCTGCCGTTCATATCAGAGGAACATGAGGTTAAGGAGGAAATCGTCCGCCGCGTCGAATCTCTGCAAATGGAAGGGAAGACCTCGATCGTCGTGAGCAGCCAGGACGGCGTGGAGGGCGTGATCGCTCTGACCGACGAGATCAAAACCGAAAGCCGTGCCGCGGTCGCCGAATTGCAGGAATTGGGCATCGAGGTCGTGATGATGACTGGGGACAACCGCGCTCCCGCCGAAACGGTTGCCAAAGAAGTCGGCATCCGCGAGGTGAAGGCGGAAATGCTGCCGGAGGATAAAGCCGAGGGGATCAAGGAACTGCTCGCCAAATACGGCGCGACTGCGATGGTCGGCGACGGTGTCAACGACGCCCCGGCCCTAGCCCTTTCCAGCGTCGGCGTGGCGATGGGCGCGGCCGGCTCCGACACTGCCATCGAAGCGGCCTCGATTGCGATCCTGAACGACCGTCTCGAGCTGATCCCTTACCTCGTAAGGCTTGGCAGGCGGGCGGTCTCGACGATCCGAATCAACACGGTCGCCGCCATCGCCACGAAGCTCGTGTTCGTCGTCCTCGCGATCCTCGGATTAAGCAGCCTCGCCCTCGCGATCTTCGCGGACGTCGGAGTCACCGTGCTCGTGATTTTGAACAGCCTACGGCTGCTCAGCTACAAATAGTCAAAAGTTTGGATCAGAACCGCGCCGTTGACGGCAGGAAATTTCTGCGTTATTTTGAAATATCGTATGAACGTCTGTTCATATATGCAAATGCTAGGCTATGCCGAAACCAGTATCACCCATGGCAACAATTTCACCCGCACAAACTTCCGCGGTCGGTGGCAAGCTCACCATCACGCTCGCCGGAAATCCGAACGCCGGGAAAACGACGCTCTTCAACGCCCTGACGGGTATGCGGCAGAAGGTTGCAAACTACCCGGGTGTGACGGTGGAGCGCAAGGAGGGCATGTGGCGCCTCGGCGAAGAGTCGGTGCGGTTGATCGATTTGCCCGGGCTTTACAGTCTCAACGCGAATTCGATCGACGAGGAAATCGCCCGTGACGCGTTGACCGGTAAGATATCCGGCTTGAACGCGCCCCACTGCATCATCGCCGTCGTCGACGCAACGAATCTGGACAGAAATCTGTATCTCTTCACGCAGCTTCTTGAGTACCGGATCCCGATAGTCGTTGCGCTCACCATGATCGACGAAGCCGAAGCGCGTGAAACAAAAATCGACGCCACCAAGCTCTCTTCACATCTGAAGGTGCCGGTCGTCCCCGTCGTCGCGGGGAAGCGGCGCGGGCTCGAAGATTTGACGGAAGCGGTCGAGAAGGCCGTCAAAAGCGGCCCTCCCGCACAGGTGGAATTTCCGTTCTTGGATCGCGATGGTACGGAAGCGCAAAACGGCAACGCCTCGATTCTGGCGCGCTACAGTTGGATCGCTAATGCGGTGCAGGAGTCCGTCAATGAGCGCGAAGAATCCGGCGAGCGTTCCTTCAGCGAGAAACTCGATGGCGTTCTGACGCATAAAGTTTTCGGGTTGTTGATCCTCGTCGGAATCTTGTTGTTCGTCTTCCAGACGATTTTCTCGTGGGCGCAGTTGCCGATGGATCTGCTCGATTCAGTGTTCGGGGCGCTGCAGGATGCGGCGAGAGACGCACTTCCGCCCGGGCTCTTAAACGACCTGATCGCCAACGGCATCATCGCCGGGGTCGGCGGCGTGATGATCTTTCTGCCGCAGATCGTTTTGCTGTTCCTCTTCATCTCGATTCTCGAAGACACCGGTTACATGGCGCGGGCGGCTTTTCTGCTCGATAAATTGATGAGCAAAGCCGGGTTGCACGGCAAAGCATTTGTGCCTTTGATGAGCAGCTTCGCGTGCGCTATCCCAGGCGTGATGGCGACCAGAACGATCGAGAACCCGAGAGACCGTCTGGCGACGATCATGATCGCGCCGTTCATGAGCTGCTCGGCCCGACTCCCCGTTTACACCATGATGGTCGGGGCGTTTTTCACCGGGCAATACGTGCTCGGCTTCATCTCAGTCGGCGCGGTGCTGATCCTGTCGATGTATGTCCTGGGCGTGGTGACGGCGATCGTCGTCGCGTTCGTTCTGAAACGGACGATCCTTAAAGGCCCCACGCCGCCGCTCTTGATGGAACTGCCGCCCTATCGGATACCGAATTTCAAGGTCGTTTTTCTGAACGTATACCAACGCGCAGGGATGTTCGTTAAACGAGCCGGGACCGTGATTCTGGCGATCTCGATAATCCTCTGGGCGTTGGCGAACTTCCCGCGCCCGCCGAAAGTCGGGTCCGACGCGGCAGTCGCCGAGACGCATATCGAAAAAACTAACCAGTTGGACGAGGAGA
>JAJNPX010000068.1 GCA_021155145.1 Acidisarcina sp.
GACTCGCCGAGATATCCGGCGGCGTCTATTATCCGATCACGCAGCTGGCACAGATCCAGACAGCCTACGACGACATCGTCGTTCAGCTGCGTACCGCGTATGACATCACGTTCCGCTCTGATCTTGCGTCGGAAGATGGACGCCCTTCGCCGCGACTGAAGGTCCGGTCGACCAGGCCGAATACGTTTGTACAAATAAGAAACATTGTGTCAGACCCCGAATGAGGCCGGAGGTACTCACTTCGAAAGCAGTAGCCTACAAGGCTTAACCGTCCGTGTTACAATCTCAACCGAATGGACCATCGCCTTTTGCAATCCCTTTTTGACGACGTCGAACCTGGCCCGCTCACGGTGAGCGAACTCAATTCGGATATTCGAGCTACACTGGAGCGGCGGTTTTCGAACGTATGGGTAGAGGGCGAGATCACGAACTTTGTTTCGGCCGCGTCGGGACACTGGTATTTTTCACTGAGCGACAACCGGTCGTTGATAAAGGCCGCATGTTTCAAGGGTACGAACTATAGGATCAGGTTCAAGCCGTTTGATGGCCTGCAGGTCAGAGTTCGCGGCCAGATAACTACTTATGAGAGGCGCGGTGAGTATCAACTCGCAGTCGAATCGCTCGAGCCTGTCGGTGAGGGTGCGCTTACTGTCGCGTTCGAACAAATAAAGGCAAAGCTTGCAAAAGAAGGCCTGTTCGATCAAACAGTCAAGCGCCCGATCCCGAGGTTTCCACGCCGCATCGGTGTCGTCACATCGCCGACCGGGGCCGCGATCCACGACATATTGTCGGTGCTCGACCGACGGGCCCGTTCTGTTCACATCGTTCTAATTCCCACGCTCGTGCAGGGCGAACTCGCCAGCGGACAGATCGCCGGAGCGATCGAAGCTGCGAACGAGTATTGCGACGGTTGCCGTTACGATGAGAAGATCGACGTCCTGATCGTGGGTAGGGGAGGAGGTTCTGCCGAAGACCTCTGGGCATTTAATGAAGAGATAGTTGCCCGAGCCATTCGCGGATCGCGGATCCCGGTGATCTCGGCTGTCGGCCATGAGATCGATCTTACTATCGCGGATATGGCGGCCGACCTGAGGGCTCCGACACCATCAGCCGCCGCCGAGGTCGTAGCTCAGGCCGAAGAGGAGATCCTCACGTCGTTGGCCCGTTCGACCGAACGTCTCTTGAATATCATCGAGTTCCGTCTTCTTACTGTCCGCTCCCGGCTCGAACGCTCGGCCTTTTCGCCGGCAATTAGCGAGTTTCCGGCGAGGGTGAATGACCTCTTCGATCGGGTCGAATTGCTAGATTCCGATTTGCGCGATGCTGTCCGGGCATCGGTTCGGTCCGCTTTTGATCGGTTATCCGAACAGTCGGTCCGATTGGCTCCCATCAGGCTTTCGGCAAGGGTGGCACGGAACGCTAATGCATATTCGCTGCTCGACCAGCGGCGTTTGAGGGTTGGGGCAGAATTGACGGGAAACCGATCTCGAAAACTGGAAAATTTGATGGGCCGGTTAGACGCTCTCTCACCTCTTGCGGTTCTTACAAGGGGCTACTCGCTCACGCAAAAGCAAGGGGGCGAGATAGTCCGAAATTCGCATCTAACCCAAGTCGGCGAATTATTGAAGATTCGATTCGCTGAGGGTTCGGTCAACGCAGAGGTCAAAGAGGTCCTGGAGGTTTGATTTTTGGAGGGTTTAGGGAATACAGCGTCGGAGAGAGTGCCGAATGAGTTCGCGGTAGACCTCGGGGGCTATGCAGATCCTATAAAAGGGCATGGACGGGCGCATAGAAATCTGCGAATCACAGCGCTCGTGTTCGGAGCGGTCATTTCCGTCGCAGCAGTTGGTATATGTTTCTATTGGCAGAGCTTAAAGGATTCTCCGCAATATACACTGGCCCTATTGGTCGATGCAGCGAAAAGGAACGACGAGGAAACGGTCAACAGCCTTGTCGATATAGATGCCGTGGTTGACGATTTTCTTCCTCAGGTTACGACGAAAGCGGTTGAGATCTACGGCCGCGGTCTCTCAGATGACATAGTCGCCCGGGTCGCAAAGCTGGCTCAACCACTGATGCCAGCCGTTAAGGACAGGGCGCGTGCGGAACTCCCCGAGGCAATAAGACAAAAGACCTCGGACCTTCAAGTTATTCCACTCGAACTAATTGTCATCAGTGCAGACAGGTATCTGGACATCTCGATAGAAGGGAATGAGGCTCGCGTCACTAGCCGTCTCCCTAAACACGAACTTGAAATTAGGATGAGAAAGGACGGCAGCCGCTGGAGAGTGGCCGGCATTCGGGATGAGCGACTTGCCTCGGCTATCGCCCAACGTATCGGGCAGGAGATAATCGCAGTCGCTGCCGATGGCGGGCAAACAGACCGGAGCCGTTTGGGAGTGAAGAACATCAACGAGATCCTAAACGAGGCAGGGAAGATCTTTCGATAGGTATGCCAAAAACATTTGAAGCATCATTAAATGAGCTTGAAGAGATCGTAAAGCAACTGGAAGAAGGCGACCTTCCGCTGGAAGACAGTCTCAAGTTGTTTGAATCGGGCGTCAAGCTTTCGCGGGAGTGCCGTGAACGTCTGGTGAACGCAGAACGCCGGATCGAAGTTCTGTTAAAGGATTCTGAAGGAAACCTTAGCCTCGAACCGGTTGAATGATCATCTCGACATAAACGCCATAAGGGCGATGGCGACAACTGCGGCTCCGACAAGTCCGAAAACCACGATGCCGACAACTATCGAGTAGATGATTATTCCTTTCGTGTTGTCGCGCCCGGTCTTGCCGTTGTAATTATAGCTGCAATGCGGACACCTTACGTGGTTGAGCACCTTCGGCCCGATCAGGCCGCCCCACCACGTAAATGAGAGCCGTTCGGCTCCCATTCCGCCACACTTTGGACACGGAAGATATGACTTCATACTGATCGATCCACCAACCCACTCAGGGCTACTCCGCCGGCTTCTTCTTACTCAGAAGATCACAGACCTGATAGGCTCCTGTCGGATCGACCGCGGTGTTTCCAACCTCAACGTGTTGGATCTTGCCATCCTTGTCGATCACGAACGTACCGCGACGCCCGTAGCC
>JAJNPX010000093.1 GCA_021155145.1 Acidisarcina sp.
AACGTACCGCCCGTTCGTGTTCGTTTCTTTGTCGTTGAGTTGAATTACTCTTTCGTTGATCCGCATCTCGCTTTAATATATAGCCACAGAGGTCACAGAGAGCACTGAGAATATGATTTATATAATTCCCGTTTTCCGCGAACGATTGACTAGATACGGATTCGTTAAGCCGGCGCATTTGGTTTTCACCCTCTGTGTCCTCTGTGTTCTCTGTGGCAAAACTCCGGCGCAGGATTTCAAACAAGTCCACCCCGGCGTCGAGTACGCCCAGGTCGAACGCAAACTCGGCGGCGATCCGGTGAAGATAAATCTCCTGAAGCTTGATCTCACAAAGGTTCGCCTCGACGTCCACCACGCCCTCGATAGAGCGATCGGCCTCGAAACCACATCCTCCATCGCCAAACGCAAAAACGCCGTCGCGGCTATCAATGCGGGATTTTTTAGGTTGGATAAGAGTCAATGGGCAGGGGAATCGGCCGGTGTACTAGTAGTGGACCAGCAAATCTATAGCGAGGCCTTTTCTAATCGAATCTCGATGGTGATAGTCAATAACAAAAAGGCGACGCAGCAAGTGATCTTTCAGCATCTCGATATCTTTCCGGTAGTACTTGTAAACCAATCGGACGGCTCGCTCAAAGTTGGCGTGAATCGCGAAAGAAAAGCTGACGAGATCGTACTCTTTTCTCCTATTTTTGGACAGTCCACCAAAACTCAATCAGTCGGCTTGGAGTTGCTACTTTCAGACTGTAAGCAGGACATCTGCCGGAACCTCGAATTCCGAGATGGCTATGATTCTCCCATCCCATCCAATGGATACGTTCTGTCGATCGGACCGGAATTCGTAGAACGCAACAGGGAACTTATTGCCAAGCTCCGGGCACCGGGTAGTGTTGATCGGTTGCGAGTTCAAGCAAACATACGTCGCGACTTTCTTTCTAAACTATTCAGTTACGAGTTAGATATTACTAACGGCGTTCCCCAACTGATCAAAAACGGCAAGATCGACATCACGTGGGAGCAGGAGAAGGCAAGCAAGTCGTTTGTCGAGACGCGGCATCCCCGGACGGCGGTCGCCAAACTCAAAGACGGCAAGTTTTTGATGATGACGGTTGATGGACGGCAGCCGGGCGTTAGCGTCGGGATGACGCTTCAGGAGCTTGCCGAGTATCTTTTGAGCCTCGGAGCGGTCGACGCAATGAACCTCGACGGCGGCGGATCGACGACGATGTTTCTCGACGGCAAGGTCGTCAACACACCGTCCGACAAAGAAGGCGAACGCAAGATCGGCGACGCGATCGTTGTCACATTGAGAAATCCAAAAAAATAGCCGCCGAGTTTATCCCGGCGGCCATGCGTGGGAACTGCCGCGATCTAAGCCGGATGCCTTCCCACCTGAGCATCAAGCCCTTGTTTACGAAAGCTCAGGCTACAGCGTTTCAGCCTTCGAGATACCCGAACTTTCCCTGTCGATAGTCGTCGATCGCCTGTGCGATCTCGGCCTGAGTGTTCATCAGGAATGGGCCGTACTGGGCGATCGGCTCATTGAGCGGTTCGCCGCTCATGAGCAGGAAAATGCCGTCCTCAAGTGCGGCGACCCTGAGTTGTTCGCCGTCCCGTTCGAATAGGGCAAGGCTGTTGACCGGCAATTTTTCGTCGCTGTTTACGAGTGCCGAACCCTCAACGGCGAGCAGTGCCGTTGTGTAGCCCGACGGAAAAGCGAGCTCGACCGTCTCGCCCTGCTTCATTTTCAGGTTGTAAAGATGCACCGGTGTAAAGGTCGTCGCCGGGCCTTTTACTCCGCCGAATTCACCGGCGATGATCTCGACCTCGCCGCCGAGCGGCAGCTTTACGCGGCCCATCTCGGCGTTGGTGATCGTCTGATATTTCGGCTCGGTCATCTTGTCCTTCGCGGGAAGATTTACCCAAAGCTGCACCATCTGAAACGGCCCGCCTTTCCTGTTCGATTCCTGCTCGTGAAACTCTTTATGCAGCAGTCCGCTGCCCGCGGTCATCCACTGCACATCGCCTTCGCCGATGATGCCGCCGCCGCCGCGGCTGTCGTGGTGCTCGACCTTGCCCTTGTACGCGATGGTCACCGTCTCAAACCCGCGATGCGGATGCGGCCCGACGCCGAACGGCTCTTCCCGCGGCGGAAAATCGGTCAATGCGTTGTAATCGAGAAGGAAGAACGGGCTCATCCTTTCGCCGGTGAGCGGCCCGTGCGGAAAGAATCCGTGCACGTTGAACCCATCCCCCACCCAATGCCTCGGGGGCGGCGCCACGATCCTCTCAACTTTTTTCGTCTGCTTAGCTGTTTTCGATTGTGCTGTCATTTCCATTGCTCCTTGTTCATCGCCTTTATGCGCTCGTTACAAGAAGTGTATCGAAATTTGGCATGTAGGGAATCGCTAATTACGGTTGGCTGGAGCTAGTACTTTTGGGTGACCTAATGCAGAAGCCCGCGTGTTGGCAAGGGCTTAACCTCCGACTCGACAGATAAGCCCTTGCTAACGCGCGGGTTTCTGCAATTAATTCTTACAAACCACCATCAACCCATCCCGTACCGGCAGCAGGATATTCGACACGCGGTCGTCTGCCTGGACCATCTTGTTGAACTCGTGCAGACAGCGCGTATTCTCGTCTTTCTCTTCGTCGAGCACGCGGCCGCTCCAGAGGACGTTGTCGGCGATGATGAATCCGCCGGGGCTGACCTTGTCGATGATGAGGTTGTAGTAGTTGG
>JAJNPX010000125.1 GCA_021155145.1 Acidisarcina sp.
TTGTTCTTCTGAGTGTCTCGTTCACCGCACTCGGGACTTCCGCCCAGGAACCCGCGCCCGGCCCGGCCCGGCCAGTGAGTGTGCCGGCCGTAAAAGAAGCGACGCTGAAGAATGGCCTCAGGATCGCTGTGATCGAAAAGAGAGGTGTTCCGCTTATCAGTGTTCAAATGCTGATCCGTTCCGGCGCCGCGGGTGAGGGAATGAAAAAGGCGGGCCTTGCAAACCTCACTGCCGATATGCTGACCAAAGGAACAAAGACCCGCTCCGCCCAACAGATCGCCGAAGAGATGGAATTCCTTGGAAGCTCGATAAACTCAGGCGCGGGTTGGAATAGTTCAAATGTCGGGATGACCGTCACCTCCGACAAGCTTAACGATGCGATGGCGATCTTCTCCGATGTGCTCCTGAATCCCGCCTTCAGCCAGGAGGAATTGGACCTGCTCAGATCGCAGACCCTCGACGATCTTAAGGGAAACCTCCAGCAGCCCGGATTCCTCGCGAGCTATGTTGCGAGTGTGTACACTTACGGCGAGCATCCGACCGGCGGAACACCTGACAGCATTCAGTCCATTAGCAGGGAGGATATTGCTTCGTTTTATGGCAGAGAGTTCACTCCGTCGAATTCTGTCCTGATCTTTGTGGGAGACATTTCCTCGAGTGATGCAACAAAAGCCGCGGAACGGTTTTTTGGCCGGTGGGCACAGGCCAGAACGGAAGAGAACGCCTCTGCGCCTAGTAGCTCGTCCCGTGCGGCAAACCCGGCCATATATTCCCGGATCCTGGTGGTTGACCTTCCTAATTCGGGACAGGCCTCGGTCAATTATGTCCTTCCGATAAAAGGCGGCGGTAGAAAGAACGCTGATTATTATTCGGCGTCTGTTCTGAATTCGCTTCTTGGCGGTGGTTATTCCTCAAGACTGAATCAGGAGATCCGCATCAAACGCGGTCTAAGCTATGGGGCCCGGAGCGGATTTGGATGGCGAGACACCTCGGCGACGTTCGGGGCGAGCGCACAGACCAAGGTGGTTTCCGCAGCAGAGGTCGCGGAACTGATCATTGCCGAAATAGAACGGCTGAGGAACGTCAATACGACGGAAAGTGAGACATTGCCTCGAAAGGCCGTACTCACCGGCGGCTTCGGCAGAAATCTCGAGACCAACCAGGGACTCGCCGGAGCTCTGGGAGAACTTTATAGCTTTGGAATTCCCACGAACGAGCTTAACGCCTATATGGGGAACGTGGATAAGGTTCCCGGCCAGGCGATCCGCTCTTTCGCCCAAAAGAACCTGGTCAACGGCGATATCGTGATCGTCGGCGATTATGCGCAGTTCAAGGAAGACCTTGCCAAGCGGTTTCCTACGGCAAAGATCGAGGTGGTCAAGGCCGACGAGATCGATATCGAAAGTCCGACATTAAGGCGATCGGACATCCCGTAGGTCATTTGTTATGACGTGGTTTGAGACCAAGTTTAAGGATCACGGGCGTGCGGAGCTTAGCCAGATCAAGTTCCGCTTTCTCGTTTACCAAAGGCCACTGACTGTTTGCGACGTAATACAGATCGTCGCCTTCAATAACGCCGAGAGTCGGTTCCATATGATCCGGATGATTGGCTTCAAGCGTCTGGAACGAATCGACGCGGTCACCTGTTATGTGCAGCGATACAACGCGGTTCGGGTTAACGCCGTTCTGGATCGCGATCAGCCGTCCGCCGTAATAATAAAGTCCGTCGATTCCAAGCAGGGTAACATTCCTTCCCGGGATCAGCTGCTTCACCGTCTTAGTGGAAATGTCGATGCGAAAGATCCCTTTAGAATAGTCTGCGACAAAGAGTTCATTCTTATCGCGGCCAAAGGTCAGACCCTGAAGTGATGCAAAGTCAGGCAGCGAGAGAAACGGTTCGAGCTTCTGCTCTCTCACATCGATCCGAAAGATCGTTGGAGAGACGCTGTCGGTCGCAAACACGTTGCCGTTATCGTCTATGAGCAGATCTCCTATAGTGTGTTCTTCACCATCAGGAAGTATGTATTTTCGCAGCACCTTGGCCGTGCGGAGATCGTATTTGAATATGCCCGACCGTCCCCTATCCTCAGGCCGAAAGCCTTTCATCTGTGGAACCGCAGAAGTTGCGACCCATAAGTGGCCGCGTGACAGGTCGATCTTGGTACCTAGTACGCTCCATAGTCCGTCCTCGGGACTCGAAAAGTCGCTCGCCTTTCCGGCACTATCGATGCGGACGATCTTACGTTGATGAACGCTTCCCAGGAAAAAGGCGCCCGTCTTCGGGTCGATCGACACGCTCTCGGCAATAAGAGTCCTGTCCGGGTGCGTCCCAGCGATGATACTCCCGATTGCCGGACGTCTATTGGTGATGCCCTTCAGAATCACCTTTTTGAATCTTTCGTCCGCGCGCAGTGGGGCAAAGTCCTCATCCCTTTCAAAGTCGTAAGCCTGACCCATGTCGGCCAATTGTTCGAGAAGATCGAGGGCAGACTTCGTTTCGCCGGTCAACGCGTTGGCAGCAGCCAAATTGTAGATCAGCCGCGGGTGATTGGGGCGGTTGGCGTTCGCCGTCTGCATCCGCGAACGAAATTCCAAATACCTTTTAGCCCGATAGGCATCGATCGCCGATCTTTCAGCCTCGGCAGCGGCCTTCATCTGCGATGCGGTCTGGCCGGACACTGTGATCGAAAAGATGATAACAAACGATATTAAGGAGAGTACCATTTTCATAAACGTATTATATTCAATAATTAGAATCGGACAGAAGCGTCCTTCTTGGGATGCCGGAGACCGAGAAATGGTTTGCAGCCTGGTCAATGAGTTCTGGATCAGTCGATTCCTGGCCGGCTCGATTCGGTCGAACACAGAAAAGCTCCATGCATAAGAACTTACGGACTTTTATAGACCTGCTTCGGAAGGAAGATCAGATCACCGAAATAAATGCGGAGGTGGACCCGTACCTTGAGATAGCCGAGATTCACCGGCGCGTGATCGAGGAACAGGGAAGGGCTCTGTTGTTTACGAATGTCAAAGGATCGACGTTTCCGGTCGTTACGAATCTTTTTGGTACCGTCAAG
>JAJNPX010000139.1 GCA_021155145.1 Acidisarcina sp.
CCTACGCGATCATGGACCGCGTGGAGGACTCGCATTGGTGGTTCGTCGGCCGACGGGCGATCCTTGAATCGTTTCTGAGCGGCATCGTCGAGAAATTTCGTGGTCCGCATTCCGAACTCCGCATTTTGGACGTCGGCTGCGGCACCGGGGCTAATCTCGAGATGCTCTCGCAGTTCGGCTCGGCCGAGGGCGTCGACGTTTCGGAAGATGCACTGGAATTCTGCCGTAAGAAGGGCTTGACCGTGGAAAAAGGCCTGGCAGAAAAGCTGCCGTACGATGACGAGACGTTCGACCTCACGACGGCACTCGATGTTGTCGAACATCTAGATGACGACATCGCGGGTCTGAAAGAGATGTATCGTGTCACAAGGTCGGGCGGATACACGCTGATCTTTGTGCCGGCGTTCATGTGGCTCTGGGGAGTGCAGGACGACATCTCTCACCACCGCATCAGATATACAAAGAAAGAGATCGTCGAACGGCTGAAACAGGCCGGCTATTCGGTCGAACGCGCGACCTATGCAAATTTCACCTTCTTCGCCCCGATCCTCGGCGGCCGCACGCTGATGCGCCTCACTGGCATCAAACCCGAATCGGAAAACAACGTCAACATTTCCGCACTCAACGGCTTCTTCGGCAAACTATTTTCCGCTGAACGCCATATCCTCAGAAAGTTCGACTTCCCGTTCGGTGTATCGATCGTTGTTGTAGCGAAGAAAGATGGCTAGCGACTTCTATTGTGACGAAGTTTTCAGCGGCAAGACGCCGGTCGAGAAGGTGCTCGAGACCGGGCGTGTGCTTGCCTATCACCACACGCGACCGTACTGGCCGGTACATATCGTGGTCGTGCCGAAGGAGCACGTCGATTCGCTGCTCACAGTAGAGAACGATCTCTTGGTCGAGCTGATGGGAGTGGCGAAGGAGGTCGCCACGACGATCCTAGAAGAACACGGTGCCGCTCGCGTGCTCACGAATCTCGGCGAATATCAGGATTCGAAGCACCTGCATTTTCATGTGGTTTCGGGTTCAGAGTTCAGAGTGAGCGATTCATCGCGTTCTTAGGCCGAGACTGTACGCGATGAATCGCGCACTCTGAACGCTAAAACCAACTCTTGGCTTCGAAGATCTTGCCTTTGGGAAACTGCTCGTTCGTCATCGTAAATGCGAATCCTTTCTGCACGGCGAACGCACCGATGACACCGTTCTTAGACAACGCGACAAAACCGACCTGAAACTCCCTTGCCTTGACCGGATCCCGCTTGACGATACGGCGGACGGCTTCGCGGCAGGATTGTTCGGGAGTGCGGCCGGCCCGCATTTGCTCGATGATCGTGTGGGTGCCGCAGATGCGGATCACCTCCTCGCCCACGCCCGACGATGTCGCTGCACCGACCTCGTTATCGACGAACAGCCCGGCCCCAATGATCGGCGAATCGCCGACGCGTCCGCGCATCTTGAACGCCATGCCGCTCGTCGTCACCATTCCCGCGAGTCCTCCGGCGGCATCGAGCGCGACTGTTCCCATGGTGTCGTGGTTGGGCTGACCGTCGTCAAAGTAGCTCGGAGCGAATTGAAGGATATTATTGAGGCGGCGTTCGACGTTGATGCCTGGCTTGTATTGAGATTTCTTCAGCCACTCGGCCCACTCTTTCTTTGCGTCGTCGGATAACTCGCCGCTTTCCAGTTTGAATCCATTCGCCACCGCAAACTCCTGGGCACCGACACCCGAAAGAAGCACGTGAGGCGTCTTTTCCATCACGGCCCTCGCAACCGAAACCGGATGCTTGATGCGTTCAAGGAAAGACACCCCGCCGCAGTCGCCGTTGCCGTTCATTATGCATGCGTCGAGCGTGACCTTGCCGTCGCGGTCCGGCCATGCATCGAGCCCGACACAGCAGCTCGGCTCGTCTTCCGAAGCGCGTCCGGCGGCCTCGACCGCGTCGATCGCGTGACCGCGTTTTCGCAGCACCGGCCAGGCGGCATTGTTCGCCGTCACGCCGCTGTCCCAAGTCGAAATAACAACGGGCATCTTTGCCCTCAACGGCGAACTCGTCGGGTGCGGTGCCGCCTGACTCATGGCTCTTTCGCCGATGAGCAGCGGAAGGCCGAAAAGCGGGATCTTAAGAAATTTCCGTCGTTCCATATCTTTAATGCGCCTGCAGAATGTTCTGAGTTTAGACCGAGAATCTTTGGGCTGCAAACTCGCGTTTTCGCTGGGAAAGGTCTACATTTATTAGTTTGCCGGATTTTTATCGATGGACCCGAAAGATAATTCACAGAGAGAAACGGCGCCGGAGCTCTCGCTATTCCTGCCCGTGTTGGATGAGGAAGACAACCTTCGCCCGATGCATGAAAAGATCGCGGCCGCGCTGGACGCTCTCGGGAAATCGGCAGAGGTGATCTATGTGGATGACGGCTCGACCGATAGGTCGCTAGAGATCCTGAAGGAGATCGCCGCGAGCGACGACCGTGTTCGCGTTATCTCGTTGCGGCGCAATTACGGCCAGACGGCCGCGATGTCCGCGGGGATCGACGCCGCGAAAGGCGAGATCCTGATCCCCATGGACGCTGACCTGCAGAACGATCCGGCCGACATCAAACGACTGCTTGAAAAGCTGGATGAGGGCTACGACGTCGTTTCAGGATGGCGAAGAAATAGGCAGGACAAGATGATCTCGCGAAAGATCCCGTCGCAGATCGCGAACAAGATAATCTCCTGGATCGGCGGCGTGCCGCTGCATGACTATGGCTGCTCGCTCAAGGCGTATCGCCGCGACGTGATTCAGGACGTAAGGCTCTACGGCGAAATGCACCGGTTTATCCCGATCTATGCTTCATGGGCCGGAGCTCGCGTCACCGAGATCCCGGTCGATCATCACGCCCGGACGCGTGGCAAGTCGAAGTACGGCATCTCACGAACGATCAAGGTGATATTCGACCTGATGACCATCAAGTTCATGGCCGAATATCACACCAAGCCCATCTACGTCTTCGGCACGTTCGGTATGCTCGCGTTCGGCGCGTCAGTCCTCGCGGGACTCTACGCAATATTCATGAAACTCGCCGGCCGCATCGGTCTGCCCCAGTTCCAGGCGGATTTTGTCGAAACGCCACTGCCGATCCTCAGCATCGTAATGTTCGCCATCTCGATCCAGTTCTTCCTGATGGGATTGTTGGCTGAGTTATTGGTGCGAACTTATCACGAATCGCAGGACAAGGCGATCTATGCGGTGAGGGAGAAGGTAGGGTTTGATGCCTAAATCAACTATCCAAATTTGTCTCGTTGGAGCGCTCCTCTTGGCTACTCTATTCGGTTGCTCT
>JAJNPX010000174.1 GCA_021155145.1 Acidisarcina sp.
AAATTTTACGGTGCGGCCCTTTTCCGAATGCGAAAGGAGGATTTTGGAGAGCTGAGGCATCATGACGGCATCTCGCCAGCGTGGCCGATCAGTTATGACGAACTCGAGCCCTTCTACTCGCAGGCCGAAGCGATGTACCACGTGCACGGAACACGCGGCGAGGACCCGACCGAACCGCACGCAAGCGCGGAATATCCGCATCCGGCCGTGAGTCACGAACCGCGGATCTCGCATCTCGCCGAGGATTTTGCCGCTTTGGGTGTAAAGCCGTTTCACGTACCCCTCGGCATACAACTCAAGGAAAACGATCGCAAGAGCATATGCGTCCGCTGTGCGACATGCGACGGTTTTCCGTGTTTGGTGAATGCTAAATCAGACGCTCAGGTCTGCGGCATCGATCACGCGACCGAATTCCCGAACGTCACTCTATTGACCAACGCCCTCGTCACCAAGCTCGACACAGACGAGAGCGGTAAGGCGATCACCGCGGTAAGGGTCGAACGCAACGGCGAGTCGGAAGAATATTCGGCGAGCATGGTCGTGGTCTCCGCGGGAGCCATCAACTCCGCGGCGTTGCTGTTTCGATCAGCGAATTCGAGGCATCCGAACGGCCTTGCGAACAGGAGCGACCAGGTCGGCCGCAATTACATGGGCCACGTCAATTCGGTGCTCCTTGCCGTCTCGAAATGCCCGAACCCGACCGTGTTTCAAAAGACGCTTGCAGTTAACGACTTCTATTTCGGCGACAGTGAATTCCCGTATCCTATGGGACATATTTCATTCGTCGGTAAGCTTGACGGCGTTACTCTTTCCGCCGGTGCCCCGGCGATCGCTCCCGGTTTCGCGCTCGATCAGATGGCGAAACACTCGCTTGATTTCTGGCTTACGACCGAAGACCTTCCCCGGCCCGAAAACCGCGTGAGGCTTAATAAGAACGGTGACATCGTTCTCGAGTACACGCCGAATAACGTTAAGGCACACAAACAATTGCAGAAAAGGCTGAAACATCTGATGAACAATCAGCGAAAGTGTGACGTCCACGGTCATGAATGTCACCAGGGCTTGTTTTCACGCAATCTCTATTTGGGGCAGCAAATTCCGCTTGCGGGCGTCGCCCACCAGAACGGAACGGCCCGTTTCGGCGACGATCCGAATACTTCGGTGCTGGATCGAAACTGCAAGGCACACGACCTGGACAATCTATATGTCGTGGATGGGAGCTTCTTCCCGTCAAGCTCGGCGGTTAACCCGGCTTTGACGATCATGGCAAATGCCCTTCGCGTCGGCCGGCATCTTTTGGAGAGGTTGAATTAATGAGGAGAAAGCTTGCTGCCGATCGCAATGGACTCCAATTCGGGTGCCTGCTTTTCGTTGCGATCACGATATTCGCCCTCCTCACGTCGGCTCACGGCCAGGCCGTTTCGCACGTCGAATCGGTCGGGTTCACGGTCTCCGACATGGATAAGGCACTCGATTTCTACACGCGTGTCCTTCCGTTCGAGAAAGAGTCCGACGTCGAGACGTGGGGAGCCGAGTTCGAGCATCTGTCGGGTGTTTTCGGCGCAAGAGTTCGGGTCGTCCGTCTGAAACTTGGCGACGAAACACTTGAACTGACGGAATACCTGACGCCTCAGGGTCGTCCAGTCCCCGTCGATTCCAGGAGCAACGATCGATGGTTCCAACACGTTGCGATCATCGTGTCGGATATGGACAAGGCATACGCCCATCTGCGGGCAAATAAGGTTCGTCATGCCTCGACCGGTCCGCAAACTCTGCCGTCGTACATAACCGCCGCCGCCGGGATAAGGGCGTTCTATTTCAAGGACTTTGACGGCCACGTACTTGAGATCCTGTCGTTTCCCGCCGACAAAGGCGCTCAGAGATGGCATGACCTTAAGAAGAGCGGAAAACTGTTTCTCGGGATCGACCACACAGCGATCGTGGTCGGCGATACCGAGACGAGTCTCAAATTCTATCGCGACGCACTCGGGCTCTCCGTCGCCGGCGAGAGCATTAATTACGGCCCGGAGCAGGAGCACCTAAACAACGTTTTCGGTGCCCGGCTTCATATCTCCGGGCTGAAAACTCAGGATGGCGGCATCAATGTTGAATTTCTCGAATACATTGCCCCGTCGAACGGACGTCCGTTCCCCGCCGACACAAAAAGCAACGACCTGTGGCACTGGCAGACGAGTTTTAGCGCCCGCGATATCGCAAATTTTTTCAGATCATACAAACCGGCGTACATTTCGACTGCATCGGTATTGTTTGAAAAGCCCATACTCGGTTTTCGCCGTGCCTCCCTCGTCCGCGATCCCGATGGGCACGCTGTAAGGTTGGTGGAAAAATAGATATGAAATTTTGTGACCGTAAGATCTTGTTCTTTATGTTGGCTATCGCGATCGCGGCCGGATTCGCCGCCTGCAGCAAAACTGCCGATACGATCGGGTTCGATCTTGACGCGAACGGCAGCGCACTTCGCGGCTATGATGCCGTCGCCTATTTTGCGGTGAATAGTGCCGTTAAGGGCGATGCTAAATACCAATACGTCTGGAATGGCGCCAAGTGGTTCTTCTCAAGAGAAGAGAATATGAACAGATTCAAGGCAGATCCGGAAGCATTTGCTCCGCAGTTCGGCGGTTACTGTTCCTACGCCGTGTCAGAAGGCTATACGGCCAACGGAGACCCAGAGGCTTGGAAAGTGGTGGATGGCAAGCTGTATCTGAATTACAGCCCCAAGGTCAAGGAGATGTGGGAACGGGAACAGAACGATCGGATAGAGAAAGGCAACAAAAATTGGCAGGGATTCAAAACGAAAAAGCCGGAACACAAAGGATGATCTCACATGAAAACTAAGGTGCTCACAAAGATGAACTACAGCGGGATGATTTGTAAGACCTCTATCTTTTTCGTACTGTTCGCCCTTCCTCTCTTATGTTCTGCACAAACTCCTCCAGTCTCGCAGCCGACGTTACCGTCCGAATCTGACGAGGTCGTT
>JAJNPX010000175.1 GCA_021155145.1 Acidisarcina sp.
TGGTGACAGCGATCATTACCGAAAAAGGCGTCGCCCGTGCTCCCTATACGGAGAGCCTTAAGAAGCAATTCGAATCGTGATCGCCGCTGCGGATCGCTCTAGGTTTCGACCTCGAAATTTTCGGGATTAGAGGAGCGTCCGGAGAAGATGGTGCGGAGCACATACCAGATGACGCCGTGGGAAACGAAAGCGGCGGACAAGATCAACAGCATATACTGCGAATAGAGCCACATCAGCATTCCAAAGGCCGCGACAACCAGGACCAGATAAAGATTGCGACGTCCGAGGCTGGCATTCTTAAAGCTGGCATATCGTATCGTGCTGACCATCAGCACACCCAGCACAGCGATCAGGATCATCAGCAGGTAAGTGTAAAAATGAGCGAAACCCTCGCCATAGTAGCTCAAGGGCATCGGCGCATAGTGGACGATCGCGGCCAGCAGACCGGCGGCCGGAGGTATGGGCAACCCGACGAAGTACTTCTTGTCGAGTTTCGGGGTGCCTTCGATCAGGACACGTGGCCGGGTGGCCTGAATATTGAACCGGGCCAGACGGAATGCTCCGCACATCAGGTACATGAACAGCAGAAAGACGCCCAGGGCGTGGGCCGACGATTCGTATTGAAGTGACGCGCCGATCCCCCAGGCATAGGTCAGAGCAATTGGAGCGATGCCGAATGTGAGCACGTCGGCAAGCGAATCGAACTGTACGCCGAGTTCGGTCGCGGTCTTCGTCATTCGAGCCACGCGTCCGTCCAGCGTGTCAAAGAGGATCGCGAGCCCGATGGCTATAGCTGCATGGTTGAAATAGCTCGAGGCCGAGAGAGGATCGGTCTGGACGATCTGGAAACCGCGGATCGAGTAGAGTACCGCAAGAAATCCCATACCGATGTTGGCCGCGGTAAAGGCCGTGGGAATTACATAGAGCCCTTTTTTTAGCCCCCGATGAACGTGTTTAGGTTCAGTGTCTTGATCCATTTGGCTTACGGCACTAAACTGCCGGCTCCTGATGGGCGATCCTGGCGATTATCGTCTCGCCGCCTTTAACGTGGTCACCTATCTTAACCTGGATCTCCACGTTCGCAGGCATAAGGACGTCGGTGCGAGAACTGAATTTAATAAGCCCGAACTTCTCGCCTTGTTCAAGTTCATCACCTTCTCTTGCCCAACAGACTATGCGGCGGGCCATTATCCCGGCGATCTGTGTGCAGCGGACCGAAAGGCCCTCAGACTCGATCGTCAGCGTGTTGCGTTCATTCGTCAAACTTGCATTATTGCTGGTTGCAGGATTCTTCTTGCCTGGTATGTACTCGGCCCGTACGACACTGCCCGCGATCGGGGAACGATTAATGTGAACATCGAGCGGCGACATGAATACGCTGACCAACTTTCCCCTTTCGTCGTCGTCGATCCGGGTCACTGTTCCGTCGGCTGCTGCAAGTATCAACCCCTCGCCTTTGGGACTTTCGCGATACGGGTCGCGAAAGAAATACGTCATGAACAGGGCAATGAAGGCGAATATCCCGGCAAACAGCCAGAGCTGAAAATACGCCAGGAACATTGCGACCAATGCGGGAACAATAACGAAGGGGAAGCCTTCCTTGACCATAAAGGTCTGATGTTACCCGAAAAGGAGGCAACAAAAAAGCCCGGCATCATCGAACACCGGGCGTAAGGAGGAATGTACGAAGAATCTAACTGCGGATCGGATTGTCCTTGGCGTAGCTGTAAGCACACCAAGCGGAGATGAGATGCACCACCCAGCCAAGCAGTCCGGCGGACCCGATCCATGAAACACCGGTCAGCACCAGCCACAATATCCCGACGATGATCCGGCCGTTATAGATCTGTCCGACGCCCGGGATCAAAAGACTCAAAAGACCTGCAATAATTGGCTCACGCATCGTTAAAATCTGCCTCCGGAATTGTATACGAACTGCCGTTCGCAAGGTTCCGAAAAATTTTACTAAACTATGGAAAACGATCAGTGGGCCGCAAACTCATGAACAATAAAGTGCACGCCAAAGAACAACGCGACACCCGCGAATACCGAAAGCGAAACCAGAGGGCTCTTGCCGCCATGGTGGTTTATCTCCGGTATCAGATCGCTTGCTGCCACGTAAAGCGTAACTCCGCTCGCGAGCGGCAGGGCGTAAGCGACTGAAAATCCGATGTTCGACCCGAGCAGATAAAATAGCATTACACCCAAGACCGTCGCCGTTCCCAAGGTGGCGGTAGCGGTAAAAACCTCTTTGCGTCCCTTTCCTGCGGCCAAAACCATCGATCCAATAGTGAACCCCTCAGGAACCTTGTGGAGGAAGACCGCAAGAAACACCAGAAAACCCACCCGCAGATCCAACTGTGCGGCGGCCGCTATCGATACACCGTCGAAAAAAGTGTGGATAAGAAAACCGCCGATCCCAGTATAGGCGGATCTGGGGGTGATGACGTGATCCGTGTGGACCTCTTCGCCCAGATGAAAGTGCGGGGCGATCGTGTGTTCAAAAAACTGGGTAAGGAGATATCCGCCGAGGACGAGCAGCATAGGAAAGTAGAGGCTTTCGTCGGTCGCATTCGCCTTCTGCCAGAGGATGATGGTCTTTGGCAGCACCTCAAAGAACGTGACCGCCAGCATGAACCCCGCACCTAGGGCAAGCAGGTACCTGAGCGCTCCCTTATAGTCGTTTCTTATCTTGTGGGGAAATAGGATCAGACCGCCAAGAACGTTTGCTCCGCCGGCCAGGATCCCGAAAAAAAGTAGTTGGGCTCCGAGTGAATCCATATCCGAAAATAATCCTACACTTTAGCCTAAACATTCGATATTGGCGAAGGTCGAACTGGATTTTCCGAAGGTAACACATTCAGTCCGCAATTTATTAAGCACTAGATTAACGAAAGATCGAAAATAATCTTGACAATGACCAATGGTGAAAGGTAATATCCATACAAATGTTAGACATATAGCTAATGTCGGCATTTTGAATAGCGGTATTCGTAAAATGTTTGTTTAAGGGTTAAGCATTTTGAACGAAGATCCATCCTTGAATCAATAAGCTCAATCAGACGCCCTCGGCCGGAACCAGACGGGAAATTTGCACTGGCCAAAAGGCGTGAAATCCGGACAAGGATTATACATGTTTGGAGCAAACGAGATTCTCGCTTGCGCGGTATTCGTGTCTCCAAAATCGGCCTGATCTTTGACTATGGCGGCTCTCGATCCTGAAAATCTGCACGCCTCTGTTCTCCTCTCGGAAACGATCCGGTTATTAGAACCTAAGCCTAAAGAAGTCTTCGTTGACGCGACCTTAGGCATGGGCGGTCACACAAAGGCGTTGCTTGAAACGGAAGCAACGCTTCGTGTGATCGGCATCGACCAGGACGACGAAGCCCTGAGGGCAGCGAAAGAAAGACTCTCGGGGTTTTCCGATCGTGTGCAATTTGTGAAAGGCAATTTTGCGGACATCAGGAAGTACGCCGAAAGGGCAGATGCCATCCTCGCAGACCTTGGCGTTTCCTCGCTGCAGTTTGACAGCGAGACCCGCGGGTTCAGCTTTCGTTTCGATTCGCCGCTCGATATGAGAATGGATGCGGAAAGCGACGCCCTGAACGCGGCCGAGCTGCTGCAGCAGCTCGATGAGGAAGAGATCGCCAACATCATCTACCGTTTTGGCGAAGAGCGTTTCTCGCGGCGGATCGCCCGCAGGATCGTCGAACGGAGAAACGCGGGAAACCCCGTTTCCACGACTCGCGAACTTGCCGAGTTGGTCGAGCGTTCGGTACCGCGAAGGCCTAAAGAGAAGATCCATCCGGCGACAAAGACTTTTCAGGCTCTTCGCATCGCCGTCAACCGCGAACTTGAGGTCCTGGAAGGCTTTTTGAAAGATTCGGTCGATATTCTCAATCCGAACGGCCGGCTCGTGATCATATCCTTTCACTCTCTCGAAGACAGGATAGTGAAGCAGTCCTTTTTGAAAATGTCAGGTAGGTGCCAGTGCCCACCGCGGCTTCCAGCCTGCCAATGCGGTGCAGAGAAATTGGTCGAGATAATGACCAGGAAGCCGCTCATCGCAAGCGAAGAGGAAATATCGATGAACCCGCGATCGAGAAGCGCCAAGCTCAGAGCCGCAAGAAAACTGGCCTAGATTTCCCCGGTAAACGTACAAGGAGCCCATCTATGAAGAAACGAAACCATCCCAACTATGCCGCCTCACCGGCCCACGCGAACGATGATCCCGCGATCTCCTGGTTCTATGTAGTCCTGACGATCGCATGCGCCGCATTTCTTGCGATCGGATTCTTTTTTGCAGCCCAGCAGCACTTTGCCTCGATGGACCTCGGGATGAAGAATTCCAAGCTGCGCAAACAGATCGAGGAAATGGAGGCCCAGCAGCGGCAATTGCTGCTTTCTCGCGAGATGGGCCGATCGCCCGCAGAGGTCAAAAGGACAGCGCTGAATAAGGGCTTTCGCGAACGCGAGGTCCTAATGACCGCCGCAACCATAGTCAAACCCGTTGCAAGGCCGATGATCCAGAGGACCTCGATGTCAGCCCCGACCCTCACATCTTCGCCGGATAAACAGCCGGTAAAGGCATTCTTTGCTCCAGAGCGAGATCGGGTCGTCGCAAAGACGGAAACAGAGACCAAAGAATCGGGACGAGTCGGCCTCCGGACGATCGCTTCCAAACTTCGCTGATCACATTAAAGATGAAAAGAGCCAAGAGACAGCCCAAGCGGAAAAACTCCCGCCAGCAGTCCTTTAACCGTTTCATGCTGATAGTGGCGGTTCTGGTCATATGGTTCGGCGGCA
>JAJNPX010000179.1 GCA_021155145.1 Acidisarcina sp.
CGCATATTCTGACGCCTCAACATAGATCTCCTTGGATATGCGCTTAAGTTCGGTCGCGGTGTCGTGCCCCACGATCTGCATGAACTCGACGAGATTGATATTCTCGTCGTGTCCGGCGGCGGCCTTTGTCGCGGGTGTAAAGATCGGGTTCAACAGGCGGTCACAGTGTTTGAGCCCCGGCGGCAGATCCCGGCCGCAGACTTTTCCCGACGCCTTATAATCCTTCCATCCGGAGCCCTCGAGATATCCGCGGACAACACACTCGACCGGAAAGACCTTGGCCTTCCGAACGAGCATCGACCGGCCGCGAAGTTCTTCGTGGGCTTTCACCACGTCGGGCATAAGGTCAAAGTTGGCGGTGATCATATGATTCTCGACAATATGACCAAGTTTTTTGAACCAGAATTCAGACAGGGCCGTCAGCACGGCACCCTTGTGCCGTATCGGGGTCGGCAGGATACAGTCGAAAGCCGATAGCCGGTCGGTCGCGACCAGCAGCAGGGTATCGGGCGACACGTCGTAAACGTCCCGGACCTTGCCACGATGGATCAAATTCAATTCGGGTATTTCAGTTTCAGAAAGGGCTGCGGTGCCAGTCATAGATAAGCGTCAACTATAAAAAGACTAATATTTTTGTCTGATGAGGTAAAGGACGGCAAGAAGTTGGTTTGAAACCGGTTGAAAATTGATAAAAGTTTCGTGACAAAACGCCACGAATCGGTCATAATGAGAGAGTGGCGAACGCCCGGTTTGCCTTGCGACCAATCCCTCCGCGTCCAAATTTCACTTGCGTTCACCTTTTTAAAATGAAATCAAGCAGATCCTTGCTATTGTCTCTCCCAACGGGAATCTTTCTCCTCGCCAGCCGCGTCAATGCCCAAACGGGCGGTTCGTCCGAATCCTTTGCGTCCGGGCTTATCCTGCCTGCGGCCCTCGCGTTGTTCGTGGGGATCGGGATCGTCTTCCTAATGCGCTACCTTTCGGCCCGCTCGGGCAAATCAGGCGGCCTCGGCCTGACCGGTGACGATAGCTCACAAACACCTGCCGAAAACTTGGCCCGGCCAGAGGCAAATCCTTCACGAAAGCGTGCGACAGCACCGCCCAATAAGTCCGACCTGGCCCGTGCGGCGTCAAGCGAGAATGCGAACTTCTCGCGCAATTATGCCCAATCGCTTGAGATAAGTCATCTCCCGATCGGACAGATCCAGAGGGTCGAGCCGCCGTTGCCGATGGACGAGCTGCCCGATTCGGACGATGATGGCCTGCTCGCTGCTATCGACGAGCTGCAGGACGATTCCGATGCCGATTCGGAGTTTCGGACCATTGCGCTTCGCGTACTTGCCGGATTCAAGACCAGGAATTCCGTTGAGGCGCTTGCCCAGATCGCTTTGTACGATCTTTCCGGAACGCTGCGCGCCAAGGCAGTCTCGATGCTTGCCGATTTTGATCACGAGAGTGTCTTTGAAACGATCGTGCTCGCCTGTGCCGACCCCTCGCGTGAGGTCAGGGCCGCCGGTGCAAAGGCTCTGGTCAAGGTCTCGTTCGATCGGGCAAATGAGTGGGCGAGGTTCGCCTTTTCATCTGATCTCTATCTAAGCCGGCAGATCGCACGGGCCGCCGTTGAGGCGGGCATTGCGGAGCGGTCGTTCGACCGGCTCGTCCTGAGAGATGAGAAAGCCGCATATGAAGCGCTCGCACTCGTATTTCTGCTCGTAAAGGCGGGCGAAACGGATAAGATCTTCGAGGCGATAAAGAACCACCGCGAGATCAAGACGCGGATCGCGCTCTTGCATACGTTGAAGATAGCCAACGTCGCTGAGGTGATCCCTCAGCTTAGTTCGTTCATCGCGGCCGAACCGATGTCATCCGGGGTCGCAGATAAGGCCCGCGAGGTCTTGCTCGGCATCAATGCTCTTCCCGTGAATGCGTGAAGCGGTCGAAACGATCCCACCGAACATGAGCGAACCATCGGCACAGATCAAACCCGGCACACCGGCCCCCGATTTTACGCTCACAGATCAAAGCGGAAACGACTGGTCGCTGTCCGACCGCATCGGCAAGGTCGTATTGCTGCTTTTCTATCCGGCAAATGAGACCCTCGTCTGTACTAGACAGCTCTGCTCGCTTCGCGACAATTGGTCGAAGTACCTGGATACAAAGGCAGAGATCGTAGGGATATCTTCGGGAAGCCGCGAGGCGAACGAGGCTTTTGCTTCAAAATACCGCTTGCCGTTACAGATCCTGGCCGACGAGGACCGTACAGTTACCTCGATATACGCAAAACACTGGCTTCTTCCCCTCAACTTCATGCGCGGATTGACGGTGATCGACGCCCGAGGGATGGTCAGGACCCATCAAACAATGCTTCGTGCGTTTCGCCCGAACGACCACGATGTGATCCTTCGCCTATATGCCGCCAGGGCCGAAGCCATCGAGGATCGCCGGAACGAGTTAAGAGCGCGCGTGCGCCGAATGATACTCGGTTAGTAGTATGCTTTTGTCATAGCTCGAAATCGGCTATGATCGAAGTATGCAATTCCGTCTCATTAGTGAAAACACGCCAAAGGGCGATCAGCCTGAGGCGATCCGGCAATTGGTCGAAGGACTGAATGCGGGCGAACGCGATCAGGTACTGCTCGGCATTACGGGAAGCGGCAAGACATTCACGATCGCAAATCTGATCGACCAGACACAGCGCCCGACGCTCGTGCTGGCGCATAACAAGACCCTTGCGGCCCAGCTCTATCAGGAGTTCAAGTCGTTCTTTCCGGAGAATGCGGTCGAATATTTCGTATCCTATTACGACTACTACCAGCCCGAAGCATATGTCCCGGCGGCCGACCTTTACATAGAAAAAGAAGCGACGATCAACGACGAGATCGACCGTCTGCGATTGAGTGCGACACGCGCGCTGTTCGAACGTCGCGACGTGATCGTCGTCGCATCGGTTTCGTGTATCTACGGCCTTGGCGATCCGGACGCTTATTACGGAATGCTGATCTTTATCGAACCGGGAATGAAGATCAATCGGGAAGAATTCATTCAGAAACTCGTCGAACTTCAGTATGAGCGGGTAAATGTCGATTTTGACCGAGGCGTGTTTCGCGTACGCGGCGATGTGGTCGAGCTATTTCCAAGCTATCAGGAGAACGCGTACCGGATCGAGTTTTGGGGAGACGAGATCGATTCGATATCGACGATCGATCCTCTGTTGGGCGAAGTTCTCCACAAACATGAATCGCGGATCCCGATCTACCCGAAGACTCACTACGTGATGTCGAAAAAGACGATCAAGCAGGCCGTAAAGACGATAAGGGCAGAACTGGACGAGCACGAAAAATTCCTGGTCGAGGAAGGCAAGATCGTCGAAGCCCAGCGGCTGCATCAGCGGACGATGTACGACCTTGAGATGATCAAGGAGATGGGCTTTTGCCGCGGCATCGAGAATTATTCACGTCACCTGACGGGAAAAGCTCCGGGCGAACCGCCGCCGACGCTGCTCGATTACCTGCCCAAGGACGCGATGATGGTGATCGACGAATCGCACCAGACGATACCGCAGCTTGGCGCGATGTATAAAGGCGACCAATCGCGAAAAGGTACGTTGGTCGAATACGGATTTCGACTTCCGAGCGCCAAGGACAATCGTCCGTTGAATTTCGAGGAGTTCGAGGCTCGCCGTGGGCAGACCATCTATGTTTCGGCGACGCCCGGGCCTTATGAACTTCGGCAGACGGAAGGCGAGGTGATCGAGCAGATCATTCGTCCGACCGGCTTGCTTGACCCCATAGTGGAGGTTCGTCCGGTCAAGGGACAGATCGACGATCTTCTCGAAGAATGCCGCCAGCGAGCCGAGCGGAACGAACGGGTTCTTGTTACCACATTGACCAAGCGAATGTCCGAAAACCTGAGCGAGTATTTTGCCGAGGTCGGAGTAAAGGTCAGCTACCTGCACAGCGAGATCCATACGCTCGACCGCATCAAGATCCTTCGCGATCTGCGTCGCGGTGAGTTTGACGTTCTGGTCGGGATAAATCTATTGCGTGAAGGGCTCGATCTGCCCGAGGTTTCGCTCGTGGCGATCCTCGATGCAGACAAGGAGGGCTTCCTTCGTTCCGA
>JAJNPX010000022.1 GCA_021155145.1 Acidisarcina sp.
GGGAAACCGCGTTCTCTCAGCCGAAACTTCTGGCCCGACTCGGTGCCGGCCGGGATCTTGAGCTGAGCTTTTCCTTCTACGGTCGGCACTTCGATCTTCGCACCAAGAGCCGCCTCCGGAACGGTTATCGGAACCGTCACATAAATATTGTCGCCTTTCCTCGTAAAAAACGGATGCTTTCCGACATTAGTGACGATGAACAGGTCACCCGGTTCGGCGCCGAGGCGCCCGCCGTGGCCTTTCTTTGGAATGCGGACCCTGGAACCGGTATCCACACCGGCAGGTATGCGCACTTTGACCTGTTCGGTCTTGGGGGTCGTTCCCTTACCGTTACAGAGCGAGCACGGAGTTCGGCGGCGGCCCGTGCCCCCGCAGTCAGGACACTCCTGGGCAAACTGGAGCCTGCCGCCCGTTCGTGATACTTGTCCCGTGCCCTTGCATGTCGTACACACGACGACCGGCCCACCGGTATCTCCGGCTCCCTGACACCGCGAGCATTGTTCGCTGCGGTTTACGGTGAGGTTTGTCGTGAGGCCATTGAAGGATTCTTCGAAACTCAGGGCCAGCGGTATCTCAATATCGCGTCCCTTCTTCGGCATCGCACGCGGGGGTTCGGGCTGCGCCCTGGCCGACCCGCCGGTCCCGCCGAAAAGGTCAGAGAAGATGTCTCGAAAGCTCGAACTGCCGCCGGTGCCCGAGGCTCCCGAAAAATCAAACCCCGAAAAATCAAATCCCGGTTGGCCCGATGCTCCCGCACCAGTCCCCGTGCCGAATGGCGAATCAGCGTCGAGATTATCGTTATAGTATCCAAAACGATCGAAAACCTTTCGTTTCTTTTCATCCGATAATACGTCGTAGGCTTCCTGGACCTCTTTGAACTTCTCTTCGGCGGATCTGTCGTTTGGATTGACGTCCGGGTGAAACTTGCGGGCCAACTTTCGGTACGCCTTCTTTATTTCGTCCGCTTTCGCATCTTTCTTGATGCCCAGGCTTTGGTAGTAATCTTTCTTCGCCATTATGGATCAGCGACAAGTTTAGAGGGACTTGGGAAGAGAGGCAAATCTCGTCCCTCGTCCCTCTAAGCTATTGTCCGGCTTCTATTTCTTCTCGTCTTCGACGTCGACATACTCGGCATCGATGACGTTGTCGTCAGCCGATGAAGATGCGCTGTCGCCGTCGGCGCCGGCGCTTGCGGATGACGCCTGCTCCTGGGCTCCCTCTTCCTGTCCGGTGGCTGCTCCCGCCTGGCTGTAGAGCACCTCGGCCAATTTGTGGGAAGCGGTCTGAAGACGCTCAAAGGCATTGTTCATCGCGTCGGTGTCCTCGCCCGCAAGTGCGGTCTTGGACTCGCTGATGGCCGTCTCGATCTCTCCAGCGGCCGCCGGATCAAGCTTCTCCTTGTTCTCAGAAAAGGATTTTTCAACGCTGTACACCAGCCCGTCCAGACGATTCCTTGCTTCGATCGTCGACTTCTTCTTCTCGTCGTCGGCCGAATGAGATTCGGCGTCCTTCATCATTTTGTCGATCTCTTCCTTGGAGAGGCCCGACGAAGCCGTGATAGTGATCTTCTGCTCGCGTCCCGTACCTACATCCTTAGCAGAGACGTTGACGATGCCGTTCGCGTCGATGTCAAAGGTCACTTCTACCTGCGGCACGCCGCGGGGTGCTGGCGGGATACCGACAAGGTGAAACTTGCCGAGCGTTTTGTTGTCGCCGGCCATGGGCCGCTCGCCCTGCAAAACGTGTACTTCGACGCTGGTCTGATTATCGGATGCCGTCGAAAAGATCTCCGACTTGCGTGTCGGGATGGTGGTGTTCCGCGGGATCATCTGCGTCATGACGCCGCCGAGAGTCTCGATCCCGAGCGTGAGAGGCGTGACGTCCAAAAGGAGGATGTCCGTCTTTTCGCCGCCGAGAACGCCTGCCTGAACGGCTGCGCCCAGCGCTACGACCTCGTCCGGGTTGACCGACTTGTTCGGCTCCTTTCCAAAGAACGCCTTCACCATCTCCTGAACCTTAGGGATACGGGTCGAACCGCCAACGAGCACGATCTCCTCGATATCCTTAGGCGTCAGTCCGGCATCTTTGATCGCCTGTTCGACCGGCGGCATCAGCCGCTTTAATACGGGTTCGACCAAAGCTTCGAATTTTGCCCTCGTCAGCTTCATTACAAGGTGCTTCGGGCCCGATGCGTCTGCCGTAATGAAGGGCAGGTTTATCTCCGTCTCCATCGCGGACGACAACTCCACCTTGGCCTTTTCTGCCGATTCCTTGAGACGCTGAAGGGCCATCTTGTCGTTATGAAGGTCAATGCCCTGATCCTTTTTGAATTCATCGATTATCCATCCGACTAGGATCTCGTCCACGTCGTCGCCCCCCAGGTGAGTGTCGCCATTGGTCGACTTCACCTCGACTACGCCTTCACCCACTTCGAGAATGGAGATATCAAATGTACCGCCACCGAAGTCGAAAACCGCTATTGTCTCGTCCTTTTTCTTGTCGAGCCCGTAAGCCAGCGCCGCGGCCGTCGGCTCGTTCACGATCCGCAGGACCTCAAGTCCGGCGACCTTTCCGGCATCCTTTGTCGCTTGGCGCTGGGCGTCGTTAAAGTATGCGGGTACCGTAATTACAGCCTTTTCGACCTTGGAACCGAGATAATCTTCCGCCGATTGCTTCAGCTTTTGAAGCACCATCGCTGCGATCTCGGGCGGGCTGTACTGCTTGCCATCGACGGTGACCCGAACGTCGCCATTTGAGGCTTTTTCCACCTTGTATGGAACCTGCTTGATCTCATCACCGACCTCGTCATACCGACGGCCCATGAAACGCTTGATAGAATAAAGTGTGTTTTCCGGGTTAGTCACGGCCTGTCGTTTAGCGACTTGTCCGACCAAGCGGTTGCCATCTTTGGTGAATGCTACGACCGAAGGAGTGGTCCTGCCGCCTTCGGCATTCGTTATCACAACCGGTTCGCCACCCTCCATGACCGCAACGACCGAATTCGTCGTTCCCAGATCTATACCTATGATTTTGCTCATCTTATGCTCTCCCGTTAACTGATCTGCACTGCCCAAACGTAATAAATATACACAAATATGACTTGAGCCTCAATAGAATATAATACTTGAGTCTCTTATTGTCAAGTTTATTTCGCGTCAAAGCCCGCAGGTGACGAATAGATGGAGAACTGCTCGGGAATCGTAAAAATTCTGCCGACAAGGGGCATGGGAAAAGCAGAAATGAGGGATCTGGCGGCGTCGGACCTACTCGTGCCTCTGCGGCTCTTCGGTCATCAAGCGTGCGACCTGAAAGATATAGTGAACGCCAGAGACAACTACGAGCAAAACAATAATGAAATAGGTAGTAGGCAAAAAAACGGAATAGCCCGTCGCTGCGGCAAATAGGACAAGGCTTATGCCGATAACCTGGACCAGAGTGCTCATCTTGCCCCAAAAAGACGGCTTGAACCCGCGAAAACCCGTGATGATATTGATAGCCGCTGCAACCGTGATTATCAGGACGTCACGGCCAATTACTGCGGCCGTAACCCAGAACGGGATCGGAAGATGGCGGGTCGGCGGCAAAACGCTCGGCAAGGTGAGGATGACGAACGCCACGGTCATAAGAAGCTTGTCTGCGATCGGGTCGATGATCGTGCCAAGCTCCGACTCCTGCTTGAACCGCCTGGCAAGAAAGCCGTCGATGCCGTCCGAAATTCCCGCGATCACAAAAACGGCGAGTGCCCACTTTCCGTAGCCGTAATAGACGAGGCTGACGAAAACCGGAATAAGGCCCATCCGCATAAACGTCAAAATGTTGGGGATAGTGAGTATGGTACTCATTTACGCGGAACGGATCTCGAGAACAGTGATCTCAGGCGGACACTGAAAGCGAACGGGCAACACGACCGTCCCGATGCCGCGGGTTATGTAGATATGCGAATCCTTACGCGAATGGAGGCCCGCGGTCCGCCGTCGACGGATCAGGCGACGGTCATTGTCCCTCACGCGGACCTGCCCGCCGTGTGTGTGGCCGCTCAGGGTCAGATCGACGCCATATCTGACGGACCGCCGAAAAATGATCGGGTTATGTGCCAGAAGAAGCTTGAACTCATCAGGGAACGAACCCTGGAGAGCGGCCGTAATATCGGTCTTTCCGACCATATGATCATCGACGCCGGCAAGCCAAAAGCTCGCGCCCGACGTTTCGAACCTGAATCCTTCATTTATCAGAACCGAAATGCCGGCCTGCCGGAGTCGTCGGGTGATCTCATCAGCATCGGTCCAATGGTCATGATTCCCAAGGCAGGCGTAAGTCCCGAATTGCGGTTTTAGCTCCCCTAATATCTTTGCCACGGGCTCGATAAAGCGGCTTTCGTGCGATACGTAATCGCCGGTCAGCGCTACGATATCCGGGTTCAGCCCGCTTGCGATCGTCACCGCCCGTGCAATGTGCTCCAGGCCGGTCAGCGGACTGTGATGAATATCCGAAAGATGAACGATCCGAAAGCCGTCAAGCCGCTTCGGAAACCGAGGCAATGTGAGACGGATATGCTCGACAACGAGGCTGTTGGCCTCGTCGATCGCGTATTTTGCCAGTTTTGAAACGTTTCCGGCGATCTCGCGGAGGGGTCTATCGTTCGCGACAAGCGCATTCAAACGCTCGGCGATCTTCACCCTCTGACTTCGCGGAGTTCGCATAAAGTTGATTATACGCGGTCTAATGGCCAACCGGAAATGATTCGCTGGTCTAGCATGGCCTAATTACCAGCGACCAGCCTTGCAAATTTCAACTTTCCCACCTGGAGGACGATGGAACTTCCATCTCTCATCTCCACCTCGGCACCGGACGCTGTCGCTTTTTCTCCATCGATCTTTACCCCGCCCTGTTCGATCAGGCGTTTTGCCTCGCCCTTTGTTTCGACCAGGCCCGACGCAACGACGAGATCCGCTATCCGATAACGTTTGGCGGCGATCCTGACCTCATCGATGTCGTCCGGCGCCTGCTTTTTCACGAACCGGCGATCGAATTCCTCTTCAGCGGCATTAGCCTCAGCCTCGGTATGAAAGTCCCTGATTATCAATTTGGCGAGGCGCACTTTCAGGTCACGCGGGTTCTCACCGTTTTGGATCTTCGATCTTAGACCCTGGATCTCCGCGGGCGTCAGATCTGTCAACAGCTCATAATACCGCCACATCAGATCGTCGGAGATCGACATCACTTTCCCGAACATTTCGTCGGGCGATTCGTCGATGCCGATGTAGTTGTTGAGCGATTTCGACATCTTGTTGACGCCGTCGAGGCCCTCGAGGAGCGGTGTGGTGATGACGACCTGCGGCTCTTGATCGAACTCCCGCTGCAGGTTACGGCCCATCAGCAGGTTGAACTTTTGGTCGGTGCCGCCGAGTTCTATATCGGCATTCAGAGCTACCGAATCGTAGCCCTGTACGAGCGGATATAGAAGTTCATGCAGCGATATCGGTTTTTCGTCGTTAAGGCGTTTCGTAAAATCGTCGCGCTCGAGTATCTGTTTGACGGTCGTCTTTGCGCAGAGCTTGACGAAATCGGCGGCGGTGAACTTGTCCATCCATTCGCCGTTAAATCGAAGCTCGGTTTTTTCGGGGTCCAGCAGCTTGAACATCTGGCGTTTGTAGGTTTCGGCGTTGGCGTTCACCTCTTCGCGTGAAAGCGGCGGACGCGTGACGTTCTTGCCCGAAGGATCGCCGATCATCCCTGTGAAATCGCCGATCAGAAAGATCACCGTGTGGCCGAGGTCCTGAAACGCCTTTAGCTTGCGGATCACGACCGTGTGCCCGACGTGAATATCAGGCGCCGTAGGGTCGAGCCCGAGCTTTACTCGCAGCGGCTTGCCGGTCTTTGCCGACCGTACGAGTTTCGCCTTCAGATCCTCCTCGCGGATCAAATCAACCGTGCCCTTCTTCAAGATCTCTAACTGCTCGTCAATGGTCATAAAACGCTAAGTATAAGAAAAAAGCAGCTCGATCTATAATTCGCAGATCCGCTTGTTGTTTCGGTGCCATCCGGCTTATAGCTTTCGGTACATTATGTATGCGTTTGTGAGGCCGTTCTTTGAGTGGCGGAAGGCGTCGGGGATCTCGCCTATCACTTCAAACCCGACGCTTTTCCAGAGATCGACGGCCACTGTGTTTGACTTGACGACAAAGTTGAACTGGATCGAATGATAGCCGATCCGTCGGGCTTCTTCGATAGAATGCTCGGCCATTAAGCGTCCGATGCCTTTGCCTTTTGCGTCCGGCGAGACCATGTAACCGCCATTGCCGACGTGGTCGCCAAGGCCGGGCTGGTTCGCTCTAAGCCAATAGGTGCCAAGGACCCGGCCGTCGTCCTCGGCGACATAGACGTGCTTCTCCGGCGAGAACCAGAACGAGATCATCTCTGCTTCCGGTGTTTCGGGAGCGAAAGT
>JAJNPX010000224.1 GCA_021155145.1 Acidisarcina sp.
CGGAAACGGCTGGCGCCAGTTAAACTCGAACTCGTCGGTGTCTCGGTCTTCGTACAATTGGTCGAATGTGACAGCGAACGCGGCGACCGTCTCGGCGACGGTTCCCGTATGCGAATACACAAGTTCGCGTTCCTTGAGATCACGAACTTCGGTCGGATACTGATAGATCTCTATCGTCAGGTCCTCGCCGCTCCGCACGAACCGAAAATCGAATTCTTCCGGATCGCGGTTCCACGGGAGGACATATTCATCCGAAACACCCTCCCTACCGGTCGGGTTTCCGCCTTTGGCGGCTATGTCAGTCAATATCCGCATCAGGTCCGGCAACGCCGTCGCGTGCGGAGCGTGGGCCGTCGTCGTGTGAAACTCGTTCACGCCGTCCTCAAACCCTATCGACATCCATCCGCATTGCGGGCTGTTGAAACTGACCTCAAACATAACTAGTTAATAGTGAATAGTGAATAGTGAATAGTCAATTGCCGCAGCTTTTACTATTTACGGCTCACGATTTACCATTCACTAGGGATGAAACAATACCACGACCTTCTTAAACACATTCTCGAAAAAGGCTCACGGCACGAGGACCGGACCGGCGTCGGGACTATCTCGGCGTTTGGGTATCAGACGCGGTTCGATCTGCGAGAAGGCTTTCCGATCGTGACGACGAAGCGTGTTCCGTTTCGATGGGTGGCCGAAGAATTGTTCTGGTTCCTCAGCGGCTCGACGGACGAGACGGATCTCCGAGCCCGCGGCGTCGATATATGGCAGGAATGGGCGACCGCGGAGCAGACTGCGAGATTTTATCGGAAAGAAGGCGATCTCGGGCCGGTTTACGGATATTTGTGGCGTTCGTTCGGGGGTGACTATCCGCAGACGAACGGCGTTGATCAGATAGCGAGGTTGATAAAAGAGATCGAGACGAACCCGAATTCACGCCGTTTGATCGTGACCGGGTGGAACCCCGAAACTTGCGACGCGGTTGCCCTGCCGCCGTGCCATACATTGTTTCAATTCAAGATCGATGGCGGCAAAACGCTGCATTGTCAGCTCTATCAGCGTTCAGCAGATGCGTTCCTCGGCGTGCCGTTCAATATCAGCAGCTACGCACTTCTCACACATCTAGTCGCACACGTATCCGGACTCGAGGTCGGCGATCTCATACATACGTTCGGCGACCTGCACATCTATTCAAACCATCTCGATCAGGTCGACGAACTTTTATCCCGAGAGCCGTTTGAGCTCCCTAGGCTCGAGTTCGTAAATGCCAGCGGATTAAAGGGCCTCGCCGGTTTACTGAATTTCAAATACGAGAATTTGAAATTGAATAACTACCGATCGCATGGCAAGATCGCGGCACCCGTGGCCGTTTAGTTTGCGTTTCTGAATTTCTCTAATAGTCCGCCGGTGAAAGCACGCGAAAAAGCCGGAGCGGCACAATGCCCTACGGCGATTAGCGCGTGAATAGAGATCTATTGTTTTACGATCGAATATTCTATCCTTCGGTTCAGGAACTTACCGAGTTCAGTGTTTCCATCCACGTCTGGCCGCGGCCTGGTCGCGCCGTAGCCGCGCGTCTGCAAGATGCTTCCGTTCACGCCAAATTTTACGAGAGTATCTTTTACGGCATTGGCCCGGGCTTCCGAGAGCGTCATATTCGGCCCGGCCTGGCCGACATTATCGGTATGGCCGCCGATCTCAAGAACGACGTTAGCCGGGAGTCTCTTTATGAAGTCTGCCCCTTTCTTTAGAGCAACGATTCGCCTTGGCAAGATCTCTGAGCTGCCCGTATTGAAGTTGATGATAAGTATGTTAAGCGCCCTCACGAGCTGGTCAGGCGTGAATGGGTTTGGCAGTGCATCCAGAGCAGCGTTATAGCACCGCTCGGCCTTATCTTCTTCGCCGATCTTAATGTGGGCGCAATCGTCATCGGGTTTGACCGATTGCTGCTGACACCGCGCCGTGACCGGCTCGGGATTGATGCCGCGGCCGCCCTCGACCTTGATCGGCTGACAGACGTAGCTGGGGTGGTCGATGGTGATTGTACGGATGCCCGGGCTGAGATTCTTAAGGATCGAATCGCCCCGCTCGTCGGAAACGGCGATCAGCTTATCATCGATCTTGATATCACTTCCGGGAGGTGCACCCTTTACCGTCACCTCAAAACTCGTATCTCGAAGGATAAAGAAATACACAACACCGAGTACTACAACGGCAAAAAAGAACATCGTCATCAGGCCGGCAACGACCCAGACCCAGCCAGGTATGCCGCCTTTCGAATTCTGCTCTTGTTCGGTTTGAGCCGCCTGTTCGGTTGGTGTGGGCGGCAGCTGTTGATACTTCGCCCGTTCAGATTCGGGAAGTTGAAAGTATGGTGTCGTCTTATCCGGGCCCGGGCCCCAGTCGGACGGAGCAGACCCGAGATCGCCGGCCGGAATATTGACGTTCGCCTGCGTCGCCCCCCAATCGGCCGCGGGCGGCTGCGAAGCCGCGCCAGGGTACATCGTCTTTCCAAAATCCTGGCGGTTGGTGTCGATCGGCTTGATGTTCGTCACCGTCTTGCCGAAATCGTCAGAGCCTTGACCCGAACCTTGGCCAGGGTTAGGCGGGATATTTACGCGATAATTGGTCTTGGCCCAATCGGGTTCATTGCTGCCGCCAAAACTGCCGCCGCCACCTCGGTCCTGAGGCAGATTGATATTGGGCGTGGTCTTTGTCCAATCATCGGGCGGGGGCCCTGGCTTGTCCTTAAAATCGCTCACGGGTTATCCAGATACAGTAAAATCGGCAGCAAAACGCAAGCCTGCGATTCGCTAAGTCTATCACAAAACCGAAATAAGAAGCGCCGAGTCAGTTCGTTTTGATATTCGGAGGCTGTGCCGTTTTTGTGCGGACCGCAATGCCCTCATTTGCTATAAGGAAAACGCGGCGTGCGTCAAATGCGGACGTGTTTACAGGCTGGTAGGAGAGCAGATACCGATTCTTTCGCAGCTCGTCGCAAATGAATTTTGCCGCTTCCTGCGCTTGCTCCAGCGGAAACACCTTACCGCCGGTGCCCTCGGTAAGCTGCGTGACGACCGCAGTTGCTTTGGGTTGATCGCGGCGATAGGCGCCGTTGGACCGGTCAGGGATCTGCAAAAAATAGACGGTTATGTTGTTGTTCTGGAGGTTGCCGATGATCTTGTCAAATTTGACTCTGCTGCCGCGGTCCAGGCCATCGCCTATCACGACAATGGCCGTTTTGCGGGTTCCCGGCATGAGAGGTAGGAGCACCTCGGTCGAAGCAGCGTCCAGCGCGTCAAACAGGTAAGGATTACCTTTCTTCCGAAAGGTCGCCAGCGACGCCTCGAGCTTCTTTGCGTCGTCCGTCCACTCCTGAATGATCTCGGCCTTTTCATCGTAGGCTAAGACAAAAAGCTGGTCGCCGTCGAA
>JAJNPX010000242.1 GCA_021155145.1 Acidisarcina sp.
TCAACGATATCGACGTCGATAAGTTTTACGTGCTGACGATTAGCCATCGGCGGTACTCGTTCTCGCAGGCGACCCGGGCATTCACGCTGCGGGAAAACCTGATGGATGAGAATTTTATCCAGACCTACTAATTTGGATATAAATTGAACTGAAAGAGGTCGCCTGAAAGGGCGGCCTCATTTTGCTTGAAAAGCGCCGTCGAGATCAAACGATCCGCCCGACGAGGTCGTAATCGAGGGCGTCGGTGATCTCGACGTTGTAAATTGACCCGACCTCAGGCAGCAGGCCTTCCGGAATATCGTTGATCAGAATGTAGCCGTCGATCTCTTCGGCCTGGCCCTCGAGGCGGCCCTGAAACAGCAGGTCCGATTCCTGAGAAAGGCCTTCAAAGAGCACTGGAAATATCTCCCCGACACGCGCCTTGTTCATCTTTCGGCTGATCTTCGCCTGTTCTTTCATCAACAGCGACCGACGCTTTTCCGCGACCTTGATATCGACCTTGTTCGGCAGATCAAAGGCAGGCGTGCCTTCCTCATCGGAGTAGGTAAACACGCCAACATTGTCGAACCTGCAATTTCGCACGAACGACATCAGCTCCTCAAAATCCTCGTCCGTTTCTCCCGGAAACCCCGTTATGAAAGTCGTCCGGATCGCGATGCCCGGAACCTTCTCTCTGACTCGGGCGATCAACTTCTCCAGCGATTCGCGCGTCCCGCCGCGTTTCATCAATTTCAATACATTGCGCGAGGCGTGCTGCAGAGGCATATCGAGGTATTTGACGGCCTTCGGCGTCTCGGCGATCGCGGCCAGGAAAGCATCCGAAATGTGCGTCGGATATGCGTACATCACCCGAACCCATTCGAGCTCCTCGATCTCGCCTAGGGCGCGGATCAACGCTGCAAGTGCATCGACCTCGCCGAGGTCCTCGCCATATCGGGAAGAATCCTGGGCAATGAGCACGACCTCTTTGACCCCTTGCGCGGCCAGGACCCTCGCCTCTTCGATGATCGAACCAAACCGCCTCGAGCGAAACGAGCCTCTCATCGACGGGATCGAACAAAAGGCGCATGGGCGGTCGCATCCCTCTGCGATCTTGATGAATGCGGTGTGCGAGCGGGTGGCGCGCATTCGCGGCGTGTATTCATCGTACAGGTAGGTCGAGGTCTTGTTTCCGATCGGTGTGACGGTGAGTTCTTTTGGGTCAAAGGTCTCGTCGGCGGCCTTCAGGATCTCATTCACCTGCGAGGTGCCGATGAAGGCATCGACCTCGGGCAGTTCTTTCATCAGATCGTCGCGATAGCGTTCGACGAGGCAACCGGCGACGATCACACGAGAGGTTGTCCCATCGGCCTTTGATCTTGTCGCCTCCAGGATCGCATCTATCGATTCCTGTTTTGCCGATTCGATAAAACCGCAGGTGTTCACCACCAGCGTATCGGCCTCGGCAGCATCGTTCGTGATCTGATAACCGGCCTCGGCCAGTTGGCCCATCATCACCTCGGAATCGACAAGGTTCTTGGGGCAGCCGAGACTTACAAATCCAACTTTCTTCATTTTCTCGTTCGCGCGTCAAGGCAGGCAGATCAGCCCGGTGCGCAAACCATTAGTTTAGCTATTTGTAGAGAAACTTCCTAACCAGGCCTCGATCTGCGCTTGCTCATCGGGCGAAAGGTTCCCGTTACCGAATCTGACGGCGTTGTACTTTTGCGTGACGAGCACCGCCTCGGGAATGTTGGTCTGATAGGCAAATTCCAGCGGAGTTTGCTCGGGCGGACGGATCAATCCGCGAGCGGCCAGAAGCGAGGTCATACGCTCGTAAAATTCGACCGCCGACCTTACCTTCCTCCTCGCAAACAGGGACCGAACCCGATCGATGAGCCCTAATCGCCGAAGGCGCCGGCCGCCCCACACCATGAGTACGACCATTAGGCATCCGCCGATGATCGCCGCCGCCCCGTAGCCGATCGCCGCGGCGCGGGTTTCCGTTCCGTTCTCACCCTGAACGTCCTTCCACCATTCGCGTATGAGAGCCTGCGCGGTCTCCAGATACGAGCTGGTCTGTGCCTGATAATCGACAAAGCTCCTCTTTACGGATGTGAAAAGCGACCGCTGCTCCTGATTGTCGAACGCCACGAAGTACTGGATCCAAAACATCTCAAGTGCCTCGAGGTATTTCGTGAACTGGCCCGCTATACCCGCAGGTGAAACGACCTGGCCCTGGCCGGCTGCCGGAGTCGGATCGAAAGGCACCCACACGTCTTCGGCCGGAAAATAGACCTCGACCCAGGCATGGGCGTCGCTCTGCCTTACCACAAAGACATCCGCGGTCTCATTGTAGGCTCCCTGCTGAAAACCCGTTACCACGCGCGAAGCTATGCCCTGCGACCGAAGCATCAGCGCCATCGCCGTTGCAAAATACTCACAGTGTCCCTCGCGGACGTTGAACAAAAAGTCCGCCACCGGATCGTCGCCTCCGGCCTTTTGCTCAAGCGTGTATCCGAATTGGGTCTGCAGATAATTCTCGATCAGCGATGCGGACGCAAAACGGTCCCGGGCCCCCGCGGTCACCTCCGCCGCAAGATCGGCGATCCTGTGATCGAGATCCCTGGGGAGCTGAAGATACCCGCTGAATTGAAGCGGATACGCCGACCGGTCCCCGCGGAGCGCCTGATCCGGCGGGAGCGACGTATCAGATAGGACTTTGTAGCTTATTCGCTCGTTGCTTCGCTGAAAGTAGATACTATCGTACGTATCTTTCATCAGCAGCGAGAAATTGCCCTGCACGCCGACCGCCTTCGGCGCAGCAAACAGGACCGGAGTATCAAGCGGTTCGAGGTATATCGTCTGGAGAAGCAAGCTCTCCCTGCCGGTCGCAAAGTCGACCTGGATGATGTCCCGCTCGCCCTTGGTACGGGGTTCTCGCGAGTTCGGCCGCGACTTGCTCCATGCCTGCCCGTCAAATGTGTCAAGGGCAATGCCGCGCCATCGCAGGCCGCCGGTATTGTCATTGCCTTCCAGCCGCACACGCATCACGACCTCGTCGTTCAGCTTGATCCTGCCGATGCCGCCCAGCTTGATCCGGTCGGAGAAACCCGAGCTTGTCGAGACCCCGCCCGGCTCGGCCCCGATACCGGCTCCGCCGACCCTCGGGATCACAAAGAACAATGGACCGGCGATCAGGACGATCAGGAAGATGAGAGCTAGTGCGGTAGCGGGAATGCGGCCGATCCCGGGCAAACCCAGCGTGGCCGGGCCATCGACGTCCCGCTTTACAGATGACCTGTCCCAAACCGTTCGGTTCGTCTTTCTCATCTCGAACAAGATCACCGTCGAGATCATAAAAAAGACGAACGCGACAAAAACGGCAAGATACAGCGCGCTGATACTCAGCCCGGCGGCGAGAAGTATCTGAAAGAACGCCATTATATAGAGAAAGATCCAGTCGCGGTCGCTCTTTTTCTGAAGCAGTTTGATGCCGGACAGCGTCAGGATGAGGCGTGCGAGAATGCTCGGAAGTATCGCGTCCGAGCTTGCCGGGCTAAAGAATCCGGTCCGCCACAATATGTAATAGAGCGGAACCGCCAGGACGATCAACGCCGTTCCGATGTGCTCGGAGATCTGCCAACGCGAATCCTCAAGAAACCACGCCGCGGCCACCGCACCGATAAAAAGCAGCACGCCCCCGATGCCGAAGGCACCCGCTATCCAAAGCGACACAAAGCCGCAAAAGACGGTGGTGTAGGAAAGGACTCTGAATAACTTTTCGAAATCCATCGACAAACGGCCGCGAAATATGCCGTAATTGGATTATAGAGACCTGCCCGGGCGATGTCTAAATAATTCGATATCGGGATCGCGAACGTCTTCGGACCCGGCCGGTTTGCCATGCCCGGTGCCGCAGTCACCGATTTTGCGATCTGCCCGGCAAAGGCTAAAATATTGCCGATGCCCCTGTTTACCTACTCCCTGGCTAGGCACCGGCCCGAACTGTTCAAGAGATGTCAGCTTCCCACAGCTTCGCCTGTTCCGGTCTCATACGAAGGCAAACTACTGTGCGAAGTGTCGATACCGGAAACGGGACTGATCGAAATGGAACTCCCGCCCGAACTTATCGACCGCATCGAATCCGGCAAGGTCATGATAATGATCGACAATGCCTCAATGCTGCCCCATCACGAGTTTGACGATTTTCAGATCGTACGCATCACCGAAATCGAGATCTATGACCGTGATTGAACAATGAACGCTCACAACCTTTTTGCGCAAGCCCGCGCGTTAGCAAGGGCGATACATCCGACTCGTCTCCCGATATCGCCCTTACTTACGTGCGGGGCTGTGCATTTTCCGCCCGACTACTCGACTGGACCGCGACTGGACCGCACGCGTCCCGCGTGCAAACACCGCCTCGACTGGACCGCGACTGGACCGCACGCGTCCCGCGTGCAAACGCCGCCTCGACTGGACCGCACGCGTCCCGCGTGCAAACGACGCCTGTCGGGCGGCGGCCCGCAAAATGTGCAATTCATAGTTGCGAAGGTGTGCTATACTCGCAACGGCATGCTCTCGGCGGTTCGCACCGTCGGAGAGACACGGTTCTTTGAAAATCAAAACCATGGCACAGGCGCGACCGGGCTAGAAAACCGGGTGCGATCAGGAAAATCCGAACGTGTTCGGCGAAGGATGGAAACCGAAAACTATTTCTGAGATAAACCGAGGTTTCCACGCCTTCCCAACGGCCATAACCGCAATTACCACAACGACTTGCGGCGAATACCTGATGAGTTTCCAAAGCGGTTTCCAAGCTGGTTTCCAAGCTGGTTTCCAAGCTGGTTTCCAACCGGTTTCCAGGCGGTTTCCAGGCGGCCGAAAACACGGACCGAGTCCATCCCTCAGATCATTCAGGAAATGGACGAGGCTCAGGGCCTGATATCCCGTGGCTTAACGTCAAAAGACTTGTTCGAGAACCTCGTTCTTTTGTAAATGCCGAACGACTGGGCTATCAGCACCCACGCGGAAAGCAACATCACGAAGATCAGGTACGGCAGGAAACGCTTTTCCACGACGATATAAAGGACGGCATGGAACGCCACGAGGATCGCAAACAAATAGCTCCATCGCTGAACCCGTTTCCACATCCGGCCCTTCAAGAGACTGACCGAGCGATCGTTCGACGTCGCGAGAAGGACAAGAACGATCACCAACGCAAGTACGCCGGAATAATTCGCCAATCCGAACAGATCCGCACGCGGCCCGCCTGCGTCGTCGACAAAATATTGGACCCAGCTTTTCATGTGGACGTTCAGGCCGACGAAAGTGTGAACGATCGCAAAGACCCCGCACCAGATCCCGACATCCCTGCGAAGGTCGATGGAGATGGGGCTTGAACGCCGACGGAATAGATTCCACGCGCCGATCGAGAGAGTAACGGCGAGGAGTACCGACGCGACATATGCTGTCGCCAGACTCCAACGAAATATCCAGGCTCCCTCGGACGGGTGAGGAATAGCGAAGCCGGCGTACAACCCCACCGTTGCTCCGACCGAGATCGCGAACAGCAGCAGATGGTCTCGCACCCGCCTTCGCCGTCTCAGGGAGCCTGGATCTTTCGATGTGGTCTCATTCATCATTCAACAATGTCGGGCGCGACGATCGAACACGCGTACATATCGGAGGATTATAGGAAGGCGGACCGGCCCAAGTCGAGCGTAAGGGCACACGAGAACTTGAAAGGAAGCATAAACGAAGACGCAGAACGGCCCGTGAACGCCAATGCAAGACCCGTTGCGGCGAACACGGTCTGTGTTACGATTCCTACAGGCATCCCGCCTGCCTGGTCCGTGATCTGCGGATCCTCACTTTCCGGGCCGCTCGCTTCGGTTTGCATCTGCTTTACTCGGATCGAGAATCGTGCAAGGGTCAGGCCGGGTCGAATCAAACAAATGGCTTTCAACTATCAAGCGAGTTTTTCCGGCCCGAGGGTCCTGGCCACCGTGGTTTGTCTTCTCGTAGTCCTCTTCCCTGGAGTGACCGGGCAGGAGAGCGATAAGGGATCGGTCGCCCCGCGTCGAACAGGCGTCTCAGGCGCTTTGACACGCCGGCTAGGCAAGCCGCTCCTGCCTATGGGACCGACGGGAAGCATCGATGATGATAAGACGGGGCCGCGAGTTGTGTTGAAGTTGGGCCCGGCCGACTACCGCATGTGGTACGAGGCCGTACCCGCACCGAATCGGTCAAAAGTGGGATATGCAGTTTCCGAAGATGGGCTTATTTGGACCAAGAAGGGCTCGTTGGCGACCCTCGATCCGTCTGAGGCGTGGGAAGGCGGGCCGAACGGAGAGGTTTCGCCGAACAGTATCTTGGTCGAAGGCGGGGTCTATAAGCTCTGGTATCACTCGTTCGGGACCGACGGAAAACGGCGGATCGGCTATGCGACCTCAGCGGACGGACTGATTTGGACAAAGAATCCGAAACCTGTTCTCGACGTTGGCCCGCCGGGATCGCTGGAGGATCAGTTCGTCGTGGAACCTCGCGTTTTCAAGGTAGGTTCGCAATACCGTATGTATTATGGCGCCAATGCCCGCGGTGAAACTGATATGGGAAAGGCTCGTTGGTTCTACGCAACAAGCGCCGACGGGATCAACTGGACTCGAAAGGGGCAGGTGTGGAACAAACAAGCGGATTCAGGCTACGGGATCTTGTTCGATGGCTCCGAGTGGCATGCGTGGTACGGCGTCGGGTTCAAGGCTATCAACTACGCCAGTTCCAAGGATGGGATCACCTGGACGGACGGGCCGCACAATCCGGTTTTACTGCCCGATAGGAATCCGGCAGCGTTCGACAGCGGAGGGCTCGGCGATTCGGTAAGCGCCTACCAGAACGGTAACGAGTTCCGAATAATGTACACCGGCGGGCGGTTCAATAATTTCGGACGCAACGAATCGATCATGCTGGCTACGGTCGCGATAACTGATTGACATGGCTGCGCCGCTCTCTCGAACCCAAAGAGCAAAAGCCGATGTGGGTTTATCGTATGGCATCGCCGCCTCTACTTCTCGACCTTGTAGATCTTCACATTAAAGCCGTCTTGAATGACGTCATCATAGATGATCTTGAGATTCCCGGTTGGTTCGTCAGCAAGGCCGTAGACGCCTTTGCGATTCTTTAGTCTTCGCTCACTGAGAACTATGTAGGTCACATTTCTTCGTTCGGCGTATTCGCGAATCGTTTGAACGTCTTCGTCAGGGAGAAAAATATGTTCTGCTCCCGCATAAAAAGCTACCCTG
>JAJNPX010000262.1 GCA_021155145.1 Acidisarcina sp.
AGTTTCGCACCTTCTTTCGCATTCACAGCGACATATCGGCCTGGCCCGTCGAGGCACATCGCGACCGCCCGGCGGGTCTCTTTGACGCGGATGACGGCCGCATCGGCACCCGGCAGTACCGCCGTATTCGTCCGCACCATAGAATCGTATTGCTCGTAAACCCAATGCTTCGAGCAAATATTGGGCGAACCCAAAAGTTTCTTGAGCGCCTCATTTGCGTCATATTCCGATCCCAAATTCCAAATTCCCAATTTGTCTTCGGATCTGGGATCTGGAATTTGAAATTTGGATTCTGACATTGGCCTTTCGTACCTCGGCGCTTCATCGGTCAACGCCTGAACCGGAAGGTCGGCTTCGAGCACTCCGTTGTGAATGATCCGCAGGCGGTCACCCTCGACCACCCTTCCGATGACGACTGCGTCGAGGTCCCATTTGTTAAAGATCTCGACCAACTCCTTTTCGCGGCCGGCACGCGCGACGATCAGCATCCGCTCCTGCGACTCCGAAAGCAGCATCTCATAGGCCGTCATTCCTGTTTCACGCTGCGGGACGAGCGTCAGGTCGAGTTCGAGTCCCGTCCCCGCGCGGGCCGCCATCTCGACCGACGAACTCGTCAGGCCCGCGGCTCCCATGTCCTGAATGCCCGCGATCGCCCCCGAACGCATCGCTTCCAGACATGCTTCGAGAAGAAGCTTTTCGAGGAACGGGTCGCCAACCTGCACCGTCGGACGTTTTTCGAGCGCCGCGTCGTCAAACTCGGCCGATGCCATTGTCGCACCGTGTATGCCGTCACGGCCGGTCTTGGCCCCAACATAGAGCACGGGATTGCCGATACCCTCGGCCTTACCAAAAAAGATCTGATCTTTGCGTACGATGCCGAGCGCGAACGCATTGACGAGCGGATTCAGGCTGTAAGCTTCGTCAAAAACGACCTCGCCGCCGATCGTCGGAACGCCAAAACAATTCCCGTAATGGCCGATGCCCTCGACGCAGCCTTTCAGGATCGCTCGGTTGCGTTTGCCATGCTTCGCATCATCAAGCGGTCCGAATCGAAGCGAGTTCATCGCCGCTACGGGCCTCGCTCCCATCGTGAATACATCGCGAAGGATCCCGCCGACGCCGGTCGCCGCTCCCTGAAACGGCTCGATGAACGATGGATGATTGTGCGATTCGACCTTGAACGCCACGCACCAATCGTCGCCGATGTCCACGACCCCGGCATTCTCGCCCGGCGGCACGATCACCCGCGGTCCGCTGGTCGGAAGCCGCTTGAGATGAATGCGGGACGACTTATAGGAACAGTGTTCCGACCACATCACACTGAACACACCAAGCTCCGTCAGATTAGGCTCGCGGCCCATAACTGAAACGATCTTCTCGTATTCTTCTGACGTGAGGTTGTGCTGTTCGACGATCTCCGGCGTGATCACTGTTTCGCTCATCTTGTTGTTGACTTCCCGTTGCTAAAACAAAACAGTCATTCTAGCGGTTTGATGGGGCATTGTCGATTTTTCGCGGGCCGAACGGCCGGCCCCGGTAGATCGGCCCTTCCGACATTAAGATTTGACGCCTTTGATAAACTAGATGGAAATCTCAGAAAGTGGAGGTGTTAAATGTTCACAGAAGCGAACATTTCGGCCTTGCGTGGTTCATTTAACGGTGCAATACATTTGCCGGAGAGCGAATCTTACGACGCGTCGAGGCGTTTATACAATGCAATGATCGACCGTCGGCCGGGCGTGATACTCGTCTGCGGCGGGACAAGCGATGTAGTGTCGGCGGTCAACTTTGCGCGCGAAAACAAAGCGGAGGTCTCGGTCAGGGGCGGCGGCCACAATGTCGCAGGCAAAGCCGCTTGCGACGGCGGCGTAATGATAGATCTTTCCGCGATGAAAGGGATCCATGTGGATCCCGCTCGACGCACCGCACGTGCACAAGCCGGCGTAGCATGGGGCGAACTCAACCGGGAAACGCAGGCGTTCGGCCTCGCCACTACCGGGGGTGTGATCTCGAGTACAGGCATCGCCGGCCTTACGCTCGGAGGCGGTATCGGTTACCTGATGGGACGTTTCGGCGTGGCGGCGGACAACTTGCTCTCCGCACAGATAGTCACTGCCGATGGCGCTATCCTGACCGCATCAAACGAAGAGAACCCCGACCTATTTTGGGCGCTGCGCGGAGGCGGCGGAAACTTTGGAATTGTAACGAGCTTTGAATATCAGTTACATAAGGTCGGCCCTGAAATACTTGGCGGACTAATTATGTTTCCATATGATTCGGCCGTCGACGTCTTAAAATACTTTCGCGATCTGGCGAGATCATTGCCGGACGAGATAGGCATGCAGGCCGGACTTGTTCATGCCCCCGACGGCTCCGGCATACCGCTGTCAGGTATGATCGTCTGCTGCAGCGGCAGCAAAGAAACAGGGCAGGCTCATATCGAGAAAATTCGTCAATTTGGCTCGCCCGTCATGGACGGCCTCGGCCCGATCACATATGAAGGCATCAATTCCATGCTCGACGAAAGTATGCCGCGGGGCGTTTGCAACTACTGGAAATCAGGCTTTCTATCAGATCTGCCCGATGCCGCGATCGAAACGATGGTCGATGGTTTCGCCAAGTGCCCGTCCAATATGGGTGGAATGTTCCTGGAGCATTTTCACGGTGCCGCTACGAGGGTGCCGGTGGATGCGACCGCGTTCGGTCTGCGAAGCACAGGCGATAATTTCATTCTTGTCTCGCAATGGGCCGACCCGTCGCAGAACGAAGCGAACATATCCTGGACGCGCGAAATGTACGCGGCGATGGAGCCTTTCTTTTCAGGCGGAATGTACGTCAACTACATAGACGTGGACGGTGACCAACGGTCGGTCCAAAGCGCGTATGGAAGCAACCTGTCAAGGCTTCGCGAGGTGAAAAGAAAATACGACCCGTCAAACTTCTTTCACCTGAACCAGAACATCCTGCCTGCCTAACGGGTCAGGACATCGCCGGAGCTCCCATTGCGGCCCATTCCTCTTTTGATGGGCCGTAGACACCGGGAACAGGCAAACCGGCCTGCCGCATCAACACGGTCATCTGGCCGCGGTGGTGGGCCTGGTGAGCGATGAGATAAAAGAGCGTCAGCCCGCGTGCCCAGGTCTCTCCGTACATCTCGTCGGTCTGGAGCAAGGTCTCGTCGGTCCAATTTGCAGCTACTTCGTCCGCGACCGATCTCGCCGCTTTCTCATACGCGGCGGCGATCTCGGTTGCCGAATCCGGACGCGGCAGGTCGTGGGCCGGGGCGTCGATCTTTAGGCCGACAAGCCCGAGCATCTCTCCAAGCGTTTGCGTGAGATGCCAGCCGAGAAACCCGAGGTCGCGTCCGTCAGCACTCACCTTTTGCTTGAGCGATTCGTCCGTCAGCGTTTGCAGGACCTTTCCGGTCATTTCCGCCTCGTATGTCCAATCCTTACTAAAATCCTCTATCTTTCTCAGCATAGAAACTCCTTGTGTTTATATAATGGCAGTGTGTTGCACGGACGATACTACCATTTCCGCGGCGGCTTTTGCAAAGAAAGTTTCACAGGAGCCGCCTTTCGGGATGTACACGGCTCCTCTCCATTTCAGATCGCCGGAAGTATGTACTTTACTTCCTCAATTTCGGCAAGCGCCGCGAGATTTTCGACCGCGACGCGGCCG
>JAJNPX010000264.1 GCA_021155145.1 Acidisarcina sp.
TCTGCGAGATAATGAACGACGACGGCACAATGGCCCGCATGCCCGAACTCGAAACATTCGCCGAAAAACACGGGCTAAAAATAATCTCCGTTGCCGACCTTGTCCGCTATCGGATCGAGAAGGAGATGCTCGTCCGGCGCGTGATCGAGACCGATCTGCCAACGGAATACGGTATTTTCCGCACCATCGTCTATGAGAACGAGATGAATGGAGAGACGCACGTCGCTCTCGTGATGGGGGATGTTTCCGGTGCAACCGAACCCATCCCGGTCCGCGTCCAAACCGAGAATGTGACGTTCGCGATGTTTGGCTGCACGCTCGGCGAGGCTTCGGCGGCGATGCGTTCCTCTCTCCGAAAGATCTCAGAAGCGGGCCGCGGTGTCCTCCTCTATCTACGTCAGCGCGAAAATAATCTCGATCTGGTAAATCAATTGAAGACGTACGCAATAATGCAGGCAAACGGTATTGATTTTCAGTCTGCTAAACGCGAAACTGGTTATGGAAAGCTTCACGACCACGGGATCGGTGCCCAGATACTCAAAGATCTCGGGGTCAGAAGGATCCGGCTCTTAACAAATCATCCCCCGAAAGTTAACGCGATCGAAGCCTTTGGCCTCGAGATCTCCGAAACGGAAGGTCTTTGAAGCCCCGGATGTTCCCGTTTTTGAAATGGCCGAGAACGATAACGAAATAGTAGAAGAAAACCCTGAGCCGCAACCGCCGGATGAAGAGCAGGATGAAGGAGGGAAGGTGCGCCGTTTCTTCACCCGGAGAAATGTGCTTTTCATTGCCGGTGGTCTACTTCTTGCGGTGGTCCTCGTCGGCCTGATCACGACCGGACTCTATCGTGGCGGCACGATCGACTCGATCATCAGGGCGCAGTTCGTCGACAAGATGGAGCATATGGGCATCGATTTTTCGGCCGATGTGTTTCGCGTGACGATCTCGCCGCTTCAGCTCGAATTGAAGAACGCGACATTCAACGACCGCGTTACCGGCGAAAAGCTCTTCTTCGTGCGGGACGCCCGCATTGGCCTGACGGTCGAGAATCTCTTCGCGTGGCAGCTAACGCGGGATATAAAGGTCGATTCCACCGAGATATTCGGCGCCGAAGTGTGGGTCAGGTTCGACGAGAACGGAAGGTCGAACTTTGCGAACATCGTCGAAGATACGAGGCCATCGAAACTCAATTTCAAATACGACTCCGTAAAATTCTCGCTCCGCGACAGTGTCATCCATTTCGGCGTCGTATCGCGGACGATCGCGGGCGATGCCAACAATGTTCAGTTCTTTTTGGAGCCGGAGAACTATGAAGTTCCCGATGAACAGAAACGCTATAAGATCCAGCTTACATCCACCGACTCCAATTTTTCGTACGGTGAGAGCCGTCTCGAAAATATAAGCATCAGGGCCAGCGGCATCGCCGACGGCACCGGAGCCGACATCACAGAACTCCGCGTCGAAACCCCTATCGGGTTTACGGTGATGAACGGCCGACTCTCCGACTGGCAGGCGTTTCGATACGACCTGAATGTCGAGTCCACGATCGACCTCACACAGACCTCGACCATTTTCCCGATCGGTGCAACGCTTCGCGGCGTAGGCAATTTTCGCGGACACCTGACGGGTGAAGGCGAGACATATCGAGTCGAGGGCCGGGTAGATTCGGAAGCGTTGAATGCCGAGGGAATTTATCTGAAGGGATTCAATGTGGCCGCGACCGTTGCCGGCACGAACTCGAACTATGAGGCGAACGGCAACGCCGTGGCCGAACTTCTCACCTTCGAGGACTTTCGGATCGATTTTCCGAAGATCTCCGGTAACGTGCGCGGCACCGGTTCTGACTTTCGCTGGGTCGGCGAACTCCAGGCTATCGCCGCAAAGTCAAGATCTCTGTCGATCGTGGGCCTTTTTGTCAGCGATGCGGTCGCCGAATACAAGGACCGGCAACTGACGGCAAGCGGCGGTTCGGTAAGGAGTCAGAAATTCTCGGCTTCCGACACCGAGTTTGCGAGCCTGACCGCCCGCGACATCCGATTTTCGCGAAGCGACGGCGTCACTAAGCTTACCGGAAACTCCGCGTCCGCCGACTCGATGAAGACACGGAATTATAGCCTTGACGGGGTGGCCGGCCGCAATCTTCGCGTGACCGACTCCAGGGAACGCACGACCTTGGATATCGACGACCTCACCGCCCGGCGGGCCCGCGTAAAGGACAATAGTGCCTCGAACCTTCGGGCGGACCGGCTCGCGCTAAGCGACACGCCCGGCGGAACCCGCGTCACGCTCGATAATCTGCAGGCCGAGCGTGTCGACTCCGGCGGGACGCGTATCTCCGGTGCCTCGGCTCCGTCCGTTCAGATCGACGACGATCCGGTAAAGACACTTGTTTACGCCGATCGCCTTCGCATCGCTCGCATAGACGGCGGCGGAGCGGTTCTCGGCGATCTGAATATCGCCGGTGTACGGCTGACGATTCGCGAGGGTACCGTTTCAGGGACATCTGAAGACATCGACGCCGGTGACGTCGCCCTTAACCGGACCGACATTTTCGACGGCGGCAAACTAGAGGGCGTCCAGATCCGAAAACCCGTTTTTGTCGTCGAACCCTCGGGCCGGTACCGCGCTAGCGCCGATATGAGCATCGGCGGCGGCACCGTCGGTTCGATCCCGCTCGGCAATGCTTCCGCAAAGGTCGAGGTCGGGAACCAGGGCGTGGATCTGACCGATCTTACAGCGACCGTGATGGACGGTATGGTGAACGGCACCGCGTCAGTCGCGTTCAGCGAACGGCAGACCTCCCGGATAAACGCGAACTTCACCGGACTGGATCTATCCAAATTGATCGCCCTCCAGGGCGGCCGTGTCATTCCGTTCGAAGGCAGCACATCGGGACGCGCGGACATTACTTTCGATGGCACCAATATTCGTTCGACCTCGGGAACGATCACGGCGGATATCACCGCCAGTGCGGGCGACACGGCAGATGGTGGTGTTCCCGTTAACGGGCGGGTCGAGCTTTCCGCCGTCAACGGCCTCTTCAATATCGACGCCGGCCGGTTGGCCACGCCGAATAGCCGGCTGACGGCCTCCGGTAAGTTCGACCTTCGGAACAGCGATTCGAATCTCGACGTCGCGTTGAATTCCACCGATGCCAATGAGATCGACCGGCTCGTCCGCATACTCGGCCTCTCGCCCGATCTCGAGGAACAGATGGATGCACTCAAGGTCAACGTTGCGGGAAACCTCGTATTTAAGGGCAAATTGACCGGCAACTTTGCCGACCCAACCATCGAAGGGCGGGCCGAGCTAGCATCTCTTTCTCTTCGCGGACGCGAGGTGGGTTCGGTCAATGCGGACATCTTCGTGTCGCCCGCTGGTACGGAGCTGCGTAACGGCTTACTTAGCGAATCGGTGGGCGGCGGGACAGTCACTTTCAGTGTGAGTGCGCCGTCAGGCGGCGTCAACAATACAAGTGTCAAGGCTACGCTCAAGGATATGAACGCCGGCAATCTGCTTGCCGCGTTGCCGATCGACCTTCCCGAACGCCTAAGGGATTTTACCGGGACCACGAGCGGCACTGTGGACCTCTCGGGGCTTCCGGATCGATCGCAGGGTGAGATCAACATCACGTCAGCCGGCGGGACGGTCGCAGGCCAGGCATTCGACAGCCTGACCGCGAAGGCAGTTTTCGACGGGACGCGTATCGAATTACGGCAGGGCGAGATCCGCATTGGTGACGGATCCCTATCGGCTAAAGGTACGTACGAACGCGCTTCGACGGCCTTTGATATGAACGTTGATGGGAAGAATGTTCCTCTGCCGCTCGCGGCTGCCCTCTTACCTCAAAGCAGCTCTATCCCATCCGTATCCGGTTTCGCAGACTTTACGGCCAGGGCGGTCGGCGAATTCGACCGTCCCTCTACATTCGACATAAACTTCTCGGGCACCGGCCGTGAACTCGTCGTCAACGACAATCCGTTCGGCTCGCTTGAATTCAAGGGTACGACAACGGGCCAGGTATTGAACGCGGATCTCACGTTGATGCTTGAGGGCCGCCCGCAAGTGGTCAGCGCTACGGTGAATTTCGCCGACGAAGATCTGCCTTTCCGTGTCGAGCACGTACTCGACAAGAGCCCGCTCGCACCATTCTTTGCTCTCGTGCCGCAGCTCCGCGGGATACCGCTGACCGGCACCGGCACCGGTACCGTTGAATTCGGCGGAAACTTGTCACGTGTCAACGACCGGGGTGAGCGCGAGTTCAGCGCCGCCGGTCTATCGGGAACCGCCCGCTTCAGCCAGCTTGATCTGCTGATACAGGACACACCCCTTTCGGCCCTTGAACCGATCGTCGTCCGATTCACCCCGAGCGAGATCGATTTCCAGACGGCGCGGTTCGGCGGCGGTGGTTCGAATCTGACCGTTTCGGGTGTCAAGGCGATCACCGCCTCGGGCATCAACAGCCTCGCGGTCGAAGGACGCATAAACCTTGCTCTTCTCAATGCCGTCCCGCAGATCGCGGCGACCGATACGTTCTTCGGTGGTTACGCCGAGGTCGCGGTCCGTTTGTCCGGCGTGAACAGTTCGGCGCGGCTCTCGGGTACCGCGGCCATGGATAATGCGGCCGTGGCGGCCTTTATCGGTTCGAGCCGCCTGACGTTCGATCGGCTGAAGGGGCGGATCCTGTTTGCTTCCAATCAGGCCCAGATCGAGTCGGCCGAGGGGTACCTCGGCGGTGGCCGTTTCACGGCGACCGGCGGAGCGCTCTTCACCGACGACCTTAAGGTCGACTCCTTCCGCGTCGCGATCGACGGAAAGAATATTACCGTCCCGCTACCGGAAGATTTCATCACGACGGGCGACGCCAAACTAGAGTTTTCGGGCCGCCGCATATCGGAGAATCTGTTCATACAGATAGCCGGCAATATACGGGCCCGAAAGAGTCTCTATTCCCGCGATATCGAACTCGCCAACATTGTCGGCGGCCGAAGGCAGGGTTCGATATCCAGCGGGCCATCATCCCTTTTGGCTCCGCGTTTCGATCTAACCATCGAGGGGCGTGACGCCCTGGTCGTGCAGAACAATATCGCCGATCTTACGGCTTCGGTGTCGCTGCGGCTCACCGGCACGACCGAGAATCCGCAGCTCTCGGGCCGCATCACCGCGAACAGCGGAACGGTGTTCTTCAGAAAGGATCGCTACATAGTCCAGCGGGGCGTCCTCGAATTTCCGCCGGATACCGCGATCGAGCCGATCATAAGCCTCCAGGCCGAGACCGAGATACAGGGCTACCAGGTATTCGTGAATCTCTCCGGCCCGCTGACCGATACGGAGTCGTTGACGGCCTCTGTGCGTTCGAGCCCGGCTTTGCCGTCACAGGACGTACTCTCGCTGATCACGACGGGCAATCTATCGAACACGGAGGCCGGCTTGCCTACCTTCGCTCAGACGGGCCTGAATACGGCCGCCGAGGTACTCACTGATTCGATAATTAACGAACCGGTCAGAAAGGCGACCGACCGGCTTTTTGGATTGAATGTTTTCGAGATCGACCCGATCATCTCGGGCCAGAGGCTTAATGCTTCGGCCCGACTGACGGTCGGCCGGCAGATCAACAATAATCTCCGCGTGACGTACGCGACCAATCTATCTCAGGACCAGAATCAGGTGCTCGCACTTGAATATCGTGTCTCGAACAAACTTTCTGTCGTTGCCCAGTACGAACAAAGATCGCTGAGCAACGTTACGCGTAATCGCGATAACTTTAGCCTGGAAGTCCGCTTCCGACGGCGTTTTTGAGGATATTTTTTACTCGAGTGTCGAGCCGATCATTTACAATCTGCAGCCTTTTACCGGGAACTATCGTCGGGCCGGCCGTCATGGTCATTCTTGCCATCCTGATATTTGAAGGCACCGCGAACGCTCAGACGCAGTTCGAAGGCCGCGAGATCCGCAACGTGTCTGTAACCTTCGAGGGTACGGATCGAAACATTGCCGCCGTCGAACAATTTAGGGCCATCGCCCGTGACGCTCTTGGTGAGCGCTATTCGGCCGTCAAAGTTCGTGATGCTATCGAACGCCTGTACGGAACAGGCGACATCACGTCGACGGTCGTCGAGGCTGCCGAGGTCGGTTCGGCCTCGGTCGATCTCCGGTTCATCGTCCGGCGAAAAACGCGTGCACAGCGTGTGGTCGTCAATATTCCCGAAAGCGACGACAGCGGCATTACCGAACAGGAACTCTTGCTGCGGCTCGACATCCTCGAACCCGGAAAGGCCGTGACCGAGGCCGCTCTCGAGAACAACGCGAGCGCCATCCTCGAGTATCTGCGCGAACGAGGCTTCTTTCGTGCCCGTGTCGATTTCGCACGCGAACCGCTTGAGAATGACACTGAGGTCGTCGTCACGTACAACGTGGTACCGAACGAGCAGGCGACAGTCGAGCGGTTCGATATCAGCGTCGAGGGCTTTAACAACCAGAGGCTCGCGTCAAAGGTAAAACTCGAACAGGGGTCGGGCTACACCCGCGAAAAACTTGCGGCCGACCTCGAAAGGATCCGAACTGAATTACGGAGCGAAGGCTTTCTGGCCCCCCAGCTCGAGGAACCGCGCGTCGTTTACGACGGCGAAAAGAACACCATTTCACTCGCGCTTGAAGGCAAGAGCGGGCCGACCGTGTCTGTCGAGGTCGAAGCCGAGGGCGAGGGCGTCGGTTCAGGTACCCGCCGACGGCTTCTTCCGGTGGTCCGCGAAGGGACGGTCGATTTTGCGGCCATCATCGAGGGAGAACGCCGTCTCGAGACCCACTTTCAGGAACAGGGCTACTTCTTTGCCAACGTAAGATCCGTCTGTTCGGTCGAGCCACCACTCGTGGAGCCGGACGGAGCGGTTTTGCGAAACGGTACGGAGTTTCTCTGCTCGGCCCTGAGCAGCTCCGACCTGATGGGCAAAAAGGTCGAGATCAGATACATTGCCGATCTCGATCGCCAGCTCAGGCTGACGGATATTCGCCTTACCGGCACCGACCTTTTTACGATCGACGAGATCAAGTCCGTTCTCGAGTCGCAGGAAGCGAACATCCTCGGGATCATCCCTCTATTCGGCTACGGACGCGGCTATACGAGCAGCGTGCTGCTTGAGGAGGACGCCGCTACCATAAAAACTCTGATGAGGGAGCTCGGTTACCGCGAGGCATCTGTCAGGGTCAATCAGGGCGTCTCGCCGGATGGTGAGCACTTGATCATTACTTTTGTTGTCGAGGAAGGGACCCCATCGGTGATAACCGAGGTTGAGATCCGCGGCAATTCAGCCTTCGCAGATGATGTGCTCGCGGCACAACTGCCGGTCCTCGCTGGCCGCAACCTCTCGCGAGCCCTCGTTCGCAATGGCCAGCGTAAGCTTGCCGAGCATTATTCGAAAGCAGGTTATTTCGATGCGTCCGTGTCTATCTCGTATGACGAATTAGGTGCCGACGCCGCCGACGGCAGCAAGCGTTTTCGCGTGATCTACAACATCGAGAATGAAGGCAAGCCCGTCTATGTCAGCCGCATTCTCATCACCGGGAACGAAAAGACGAAGGAAGCCGCCATTCGCAAGGCGCTGAACATAAAGGAGAACGATCTGCTTCGTTCCACCGATGTCTATTCGAGCGAGCAGAATCTCTACGCAAGTGACGCATTCTCGCGCGTGGACATACGCACGCAGGCCGCGGGCGACCGGACCGATGGCGGACGCGATGTGGATGTGATCGTAAGCGTTGAGGAACAGGCTCCGCGCATCCTCTCCTACGGCGGCGGCATCTCGACCGATCTCGGGCCGAGCGGCTTTGTCGACATTCGCCACTTCAATCTGCTCGGCAACCTGTGGCAGGGCGGTGCGCGGGCTCGCGTCTCAAAGCGGCAGCAGCTTTTTCAGATCGATTTCATTAATCCGCGTTTCATCCGCGACGGCCAAAGGCGTTTTGCCCCGCTGACGCTGACGGCCGGGTACCAGCGCGACACGACCGTTACACGTTTCTTCCGCTCGGCATTTGATCAAGGCACCTTCGGCATCGTTCAACGCCTGGACGAAAACGGCAACCCGGTAGACGAGTTTGGGAACGTTGTCGTCGACCCGACGCTCAATCGCATAACGCTGACGGCGGAAACGAACCGGACACTGAGCCTGAAGGATCGCAGCATCGTTTTCTTCCGCTATCGTTTCGAGGATGTACGCCTTTTCAACATCAGCAGTCTGCTGATCAAAGACCTCCTGGAGCCCGATTCCCGGATCCGCATTTCCGGCTTTGGTGCCACGTTCGTCCGCGACACTCGGCAAAACTGCAACGTCAAATACACGATCCTCGATATTATTGCCCGGGGCGAGGCAGAGGAACCGTGCAGGTATAACCCCGGCGACCCGACCAAAGGTAGTTACCTAACGGCCGAGTACAACGTCTCAGTGCCCTTTCTCGGTTCGAATATCGGATTCAATAAACTGCAGGCGTCGGTAAATAAGTACTACACCTTCAAGACATTCAAGTACGACACCACTCTCGCGGCGCGTGTGATACTCGGGCTTGCCAACGTCTTTTCGGGGGGCGGCCGTTTTTCGTCCAGCACCTATCCTGGCCTTGAGGGCATTCTTCCGATCAGCGAGCGTTTCTTTGCGGGCGGCTCAAATACATTACGGGGATTCGATTTCGAATCCGCCGGGCCGCGGGTCGTTGTTGTTCCCCAGGGCAATTTTTTCAACACGAGCGGCGAACAGGTCTTTCTTGATCCCTTTACGGTCCCGTTCGGCGGAAACGCTCTCGCCGTCGTAAACCTGGAGGCCCGGATCCCGTTCACGGAGAATATAAGGATCGTACCTTTCTATGACGGCGGAAACGTCTTTCGCAGCGTGAAGGATATTTTCAGTTCACCCGACATCCCGGAAACCGAGGTTTTCAGAAAGAACCTCAGGGCGAGATGGACCCACACGGTGGGCCTCGGCCTTAGGATCAAGACGCCGGTCGGCGGCGAGGCAGGCATCGATTACGGCTATCTTCTAAATCCGCCTTCGTTCCTTATCCCGCAGCAGATGGGGCCGAACGCCCTATATCGCCTGCCGCAGAGCCAGATCCATTTTCGTTTCTCTCAGGCGTTCTGACCCCAAAAAAGCGTTTCGGACCATGTTCGACGGCCGCACAACCGTATACCGAACATGATCCGAAACATAGGGACGGGCCCACCTTGACCGCCCCAAGCTTGCTTAATTCACACTCGTCGTCGAGATGACGTGAGTCTCATCGAGTTCGACGACCAATAATTCTCCTTTCAGGGTCTCGCCGCTTTCCGCGTCACCTTCGGGCATATACTCCTCCCCCGTTGACGCAGGCTCGAGCAGATCGGCAACAAGGAACACCGGTTCGGCAGGCAGGGTTTTCTGACGGAGCTTGCGTCCCGCCTTCTCCGCATACATCGCCTTGTCAGCGGCGATTATCAGCTGGTCAAAGGTTTCGCCCTTTCCGGG
>JAJNPX010000265.1 GCA_021155145.1 Acidisarcina sp.
CGGTCTTGGACGAAGGTTCGTTCGCACAGATGATCGCCTAGGTCTATGATCATACGACAACGTCGAGTTAGCTTTCAGGCTCGTCAGGGTTATGGGCAACAGACATTTCAGAAACTACTTGTGCGAAAACGCCGTAGACGACCAATATACTCACCAGTAGGCCGACGAAAAAAACTAGGACATTTAGGTTGTTCATACACTCCTTCGTGTCGTTGTTCCGTAAAGGCCGAGTGCGAGGATCGACGGTACCCAAAGGCCGACAAAGATGGCGGTATCTCGATTTCCTTCACCGAGCAAACCAAACCAAAGAGAGACGGAGAAGAGAAACGACAAGAATGCCGCGGCGAGTATAAATAGATCTGATCGTTCGAGTTTCATAATTTTTGTTAATTTACGAATGACGTATGTTATTTGATTGACCAACCTGCGTTTTCGTGGAGCGAGTCAGTATAGATTCGGGGCTTGGCAAATCTGGTGTTAGTCTCGTGGATTGCCAACCGGGCATACGGCGAATATGATTCAGATTGTGGATGATAAACTATGACAAGCTTCTTTACGACAAGCATTGCGGACGCTGATCCGGTGATCAGTGCGGCGATCGATGATGAGGTTCGGCGGCAGGCGGATGGGCTTGAGCTGATCGCGTCGGAGAATTTTGTTTCCGAGGCGGTGCTGCAGACGATGGGCACGGTCTTTACGAACAAGTATGCCGAGGGATATCCGGGCAAGCGCTATTACGGCGGCTGCGAGTTCGCTGACGTCGTCGAGCAGACGGCGATCGATCGTGCAAAGGAGATCTTCGGTGCGGAACACGCCAACGTCCAGCCGCACAGCGGGGCTCAGGCGAATATGGCGGTTCTTTTGACCGCTCTTGACCACGGCGACACGATATTAGGGATGAATCTCTCGCACGGCGGACATTTGACCCACGGCCATCCGTTGAACTTTTCCGGCATTAACTACAAGGTTGCCGATTACGGCGTCAACAGGGAAACCGAGCAGATCGATTACGACGAACTGCTGAAAAAGGCTGAGGAATCGAGGCCGAAGTTGCTGATATGCGGTGCGTCGGCCTACCCGCGAACGATCGATTTTGCACGCATCGGTGAGATCGCCCGCAGTGTCGGAGCGAAGGTGATGGCCGATATCGCACATATTGCGGGACTTGTCGCAGTTGGGCTACATCCGTCGCCTATTCAGCATTGCGAGTTCGTCACCACTACCACGCACAAGACGCTTCGCGGCCCGCGAGGCGGTTTGATACTTTGCCGCGACGAGTTTGCCGCGGATGTGAACCGCAGCGTTTTCCCGGGGACTCAAGGTGGTCCGCTGGTGCATATTATTGCCGCCAAGGCCGTAGCGTTCGGCGAGGCACTTCAGCCTGGTTTCAAGGAATACCAGAGGCAGGTCATAGCGAACGCCAAATCCCTTGCACAGACGCTGGCCGACGCCGGGCTCCGGATCGTTTCGGGCGGCACGGACAATCATCTAATGCTGGTGGATGTTTACATGGACGGCAAGGGAATTACCGGTAAGGCGGCCGAAAAGGCCCTCGAAGAGGTTCACATTACCGTGAATAAGAACACTATCCCGTTCGACACGCAGAAACCATTCGTTGCATCCGGCATCCGTCTTGGCACTCCGGCCCTTACGACCCGCGGCATGAAGGAGAGCGATATGATAAAGATCGGTGGGATGATCGCAGCCATTATCCGTGAGCCCGAATCGCAGGAAGTAAAGGCAAGCGTTCGGAGAGAGGTGGCCGAACTTACTGCGAGGTTTCCGATGTATCCCGATCATTACGTGAGTAAAGGTGCTGAGGCGGACGCGGTGAACTGATTGAAGCGAATATTCTTTTCAATTATCGGGCTTCTCGTCCTGGCCTCGGTCGCCCAACCGCAGGCTGCGAAGCCTGTTGAGCCGCCCGCTGATTTCGTCGGCGATGGCTGCACACTGTTTCCTGATGGGAATTTTCGCGAGTGTTGCTACCGGCATGATCTGGATTATTTTCGCGGAGGAACGGAGAAAGAGCGGCGAAGATCGGATATCCGTCTTTACCGCTGTGTCCGTCAAAAAAAGGGATGGCACAATGAGATAGCAGCGCCGATCATGTTTCTCGGAGTCAGAATATTCGGCGTCCCGTTACTTCCGACACCATTCCGGTGGGGCTTCGGGCAGAAAAAGAAAGTGAAATAAAGAAGCCGGATCACTCACCCCGCATCTCATTCTCAAACTCGAATTGTTCGAGAACATCACGGGCCTCGTCAGAATCAAACTCAAATGCTTTCTGTTCAAGCGAGTTCGCCGCGATGTCAGCGTAGAGCGGGTCGTCAAGCAGAGGTACCAACAACGATACAGGAAGCATCGCGAGGGTTTCATAGGCGATCGCGCGTATTTGGGGAACTTCGGTCTGCCTGACGACCTCGGCGATCTCACCAGCAGAGAATCTTTCGGCGAGATGGTCCGAGAGCTTATCGAGCTTGTCGTAATCGTGTTTCTTGATAGCCCGTTCGGCGAGCTGAATGAACACCTCGGCAGAACCGCTTTGCGATTCGAGCACGCGTACGCAGGTTTCCGCCAACTGCGCGATCTCGTCAAGTTTCTCAGAGTTCTTTCGCGATACGGCAGCCTTTGACTGTTCGTCGAGAGCGCTTAAAAGGCGGGAAAGTTCCCAATCGGCATGGGCGTCGTAAGAGTATTTCTGAGTCGGGGTCTGCGTCGGGACGGACTTTGATTCGAGCACGCCCACCAACATCTTTTTTGTCTCCGGCCGCAATCCTTCCCAAACGCTGACAACTCCGGAGCCGAGGTCTTTGATCATCATTTTCAACAAACTCAAGTTTGCTACCGCATAGTGAAGTTGTCAAGCAATACCAATAAGTGGTGTTGGGATATGCGAAAAGAGCAAGTTATTGGGGTCAGTGGCCGATCGGCTCAGGACGCGGATCGTCAAACATTTGCCTGTAGGCGGCGTCCAGTTGTGCCTTCTTTGCCTCGTCGTCAAGGCTGTCTTCGATCACCTCCACGAGCGCGAATGGCGTGTCCGAGAGGCGGCGCAGTTCCCACGCTTCACGATCGGGCAAAGATCGGCGCGAGAACCAAAGCGCGCTATGCTCGCCATAATTTATATCAATGCGGGGAAATTCAGTTCGTAGAAACAGGGTCACGCTTGGGTCGACATTGCTGGCGAGAAAGGCAGTTCGGAGCTGCCAGCCATGCTTTGCATACTGACCGATGACAGCCCTGACCGTTTCAATCTTCATTATCTTTGCGGCACAGGAGGCCGCGGGCCGCTCTTGAAATTAGCGTTCACATTCGAAATTTCGACGCGTTTCATTCCGTTGTTTCCGGACATGGCGTTCGCGGCCTCTTTCTCGATCATGTCACGCCCCTTTCCAGGGGAGCGATAGGTATTTGCGAAAACATCTCCGATCGCCAGTTTCCATCCCGACTCCTCACGAACGAAGGGAAGATCTTCCCACTTCTTATCGGTCGAATTCCAAACTTCCAGGGCTCCCATCTTATCTTTTACACGCTCGTCACGAAGCTCGGGAAGCGATTCGGAGAACGTCGTTGCGGTGAATCCGTTCTTATAGATCTCCTCGATCGGCTTGTCCTGACGCGCCGCGAGTGATGCAGCGAAGCCGTGAGTGCTCTTCGACAACTCCCTTTTTATCGCTTCGGTATCCTTACTCTTAACGGCGGCAAAGAGGCGTTTATAGGCCAGCGTCGGCGTATCGCCAGGATTCGCTTCGCCTTTATTTGACGATGACGACGGGGTGTCACTACAAGCCATAAAGACGGCCGCGATCAAAATCAGGAGCGATAGAAAAATGATCTTATACATCGTAGAAAGTTAGTATGATAGCGATTACGTTAGAGTATAGGACGCCGATAAGGGTAATGTAAATCAGTTCAAATGAAAGCGTTAAGAGTCGAAAACAAAAAACTCTCACTTTCGAAGGTTCCATTCGTGCCAGCAAATGGGGAAGCTGTCGTAAGGGTTTTGATGAGCGGTATTTGCAATACCGACATAGAGATCATTCGCGGGTATGCCGATTTTAGAGGCACCCTCGGGCACGAGTTCGTCGGTGTTGTTGAGAGTTCCGCCGACCGGCCTGAGATCGCCGGGAAGCGTGTCGTCGGAGAGATCAATGCCGGATGCGGAAAATGTGAAAGATGTGCCGCCGGTGATCCGCGCCATTGCCCGGAGCGGACCGTACTCGGTATAAAGGGCCGTGACGGAGCGCACGCGGAATACCTGACGCTGCCGTCACGGAATCTGCTTCCTGTCCCCGACAGCGTGCCGGATTCAGCAGCCGTATTCGCCGAACCGCTCGCTGCTGCCCTTGGAATAACCGAGCAAGTAAATATCGGTCCTGAAACAAAAGTAGCCGTCATCGGCGATGGGAAGCTCGGTGTACTCTGCGCCATGTGTATGGGTTTGCGTTCAAGCG
>JAJNPX010000084.1 GCA_021155145.1 Acidisarcina sp.
AGAACGGCACCAAATCCCGAATAGGTCTGGTCGTTGAATCTCTGCCTGCCAAATTGATATTGGGCGCTTGCCGCTACACCGGGCGTGACCGGATTGCCCGCACCAGCACAGAAGGGTGTAGGCGTGGCTCCCGGCACACAGACGGTTCCCTGAAATACCTGTGCCGCATTCAAGAGGGCGGTCGGCGACGGGCTGCCCGCGGTGAGGACCGACTGCTGCTGTTGGGCGGCATCGGCAATATCCGAGTTGAAGGCGACCGCAAGCAGCGGATGGTCGTAGTAGAGGCCGATCGATCCGCGAAGGACGGTCTTTCCATTGCCGAACGTATCGAACGCAAAGCCGAATCGCGGCGCCCAGTTGTTCTTATCACGCGGAATGCCCTGCTGTACGCCGACCGCGTCCTGGGCGGCGAGGATGTCGCTGGCTGAGAGGTTTATGCCCGTGAGCGGGTCCGTTATACCTACGGGAGCGATCGTCTCCGTCAGTTCGACATCATATCGAACCCCGTAGTTCAACGTCAGCCGCCGCATTATCTTCCACGAATCCTGGGCATAGAATGCCAGCGGAGTGTTCTTGATCTTTGAGACCGGGTTTCCGAATCCCTGGATGTAAGTTGACGGCAGGCCGAGGCCATAACTTTGAACAGGTGTGAAGGCCGGGAGGCCCGCGAATGCCGGATTCAGGTTCGAGGCGGTAAAGTCGCCAAAATTGAAGAGTCCGGCAAAGTTGAGTTCGAAGACCGCCGACGGGATCCGGACGAAATTGAGATCGCCGCCGAACTTGAATGTGTGGTCACCGGCGACCCAATTGAAGTTGTCGGCGATCTGCGTGCGATGCTCCGTGCGGTCGACCGGAGAAAATAGTTCGCGCCCGATGAAGGCTGTACCCGAGATATTGAAAGCCACCGCGTCGCCGTTCTGCGATTTGAACGTCGTATGGCGGCGGCCGTAGCTGAATTTGAACTCATTAGCCAAAGTCGAACTAATGGTCGTGTTGAGCGACGCTCCAAAGGACGTGTCCTCGAGTTCGGTTATACCGGTACGCGAAAAATCGTTCTGGCCGAGCGACTGGTTCTGCGACTCGACCTGAATGCCCGTCTGGTCGCCGGTGTTGTAGCCGAAGCGAACGGTCAGGTAGTTGTGGTTATTGAAACTGTGGTCTCCGCGGACCGAGAAGAAATTTGCGCGTTCGGTGACCGGGAAGATGCGGTCGAGACTGTTAAGCGCCCGGAAAGCGATCGGGAGGCCGGCATCATTGGTGGTGCCGAGCGGTACCGGAGCGCCCGAAAGTATGAATCTCGGGCCGATAGCTCCCGGGCCGATCGGGGTGATGGCGGGACAAGCGCTGCCATCGTTCGGGCTTGCGAGCGGGTTGGAGCCGGTCAATGCCGTCTGTCCGCCGCTCGAGGCGAAATAGCCATAGGCCCTGGCTCCGCAGATCGCGGTCGGATTGCCGGTGGCGACGAGTGCATTTATCGCGGCGGCCTGCTGCGGCGTGAGGTTGTTGAATGTGACCGAGTTCGCGATGAGCATGGGTATCGCCGGGATCGTCGCCGAAGCGGTAAGGTTGCCGACCACATCGCTCGTAAAGAAACCGGACTCGTCACGCTGACGCCGCTCGTAAGCGGCAAAGAAAAATGTGCGGTCCTTGACGATCGGCCCGCCGAGCGTCGCTCCCCACTGGGTCCGCCGAAAATCCGGCTCGTCCACGGGCGAAAAGGCGTTTCGGGCCTGGATGCTCTTGTCGCGGATGAACCCGAAAACATTTCCCGAGAAATCGTTAGTGCCGCGCTTTGTGACCACGTTGACGACGCCGCCCGTCGCCCGGCCGAATTCGGCCGTGTAGGAATTGGTGTTTACCTGATATTCCTGCACCGCCTCCATGCTTACGGTCGAACGTGCGGCGTTGATCGAATTGTCCGTAAAATCGGCACCGTCGACATTCACCTGCGTCGATCGACCGCGTTGTCCGCCGATGTTAAGGCCGGACGTCGGGGCCGGGCCGATCGGGCGGCCATTGTCGCGGCCCACCGTGGAAAGCGTCAGCGCAAATCCGGTCGCGCTCCGTTCGTTGATCGGCAGATTCTCTACGCGTTGCCGGTCTATCGTGTTCGAAAGCGACGTTCTCCCGGCCTCGATCAGTTCGATCGTGTCGCCCGAAACGTTCACCACCACATCGGGTGCGCCGATCTCCATTCTTATCCGCAATTCGGCGACCTGGCCGACCGTCAGCCTGACCGGGGATATCGATACTTTCTTGAAAGTGGGCGCCTCGGCGGTAATTTCGTACTCGCCGGGAGGAAGTCCGATAAAGGTGTACGTTCCGTCCGAGCCGGACGTGACCGTTCGGGTGAAGCCGGTCGAAGCGTTGCGTGCCGTGACCGATGCTCCGGCGACGACCGCATCGTTCGGGTCAACGATCGTCCCGGACAGATCAGATGCACTCGTGGCGGCCTGACCGAATGCGGTCGCGGCCCCAAGCATCAGCACAAGTATCAACGAAACGAACCTTCCAGATTGAGCGGAAATGAACGACGGGACTGCTTGCATTGAATATTCTCCTTAAAATGCGAAGATCTTGCGGAAGTTCAGCCGAATAGTGGAAGGGCATTGGGTCGGTGCGACATCTTCAGCCCAACGATAGTTATTCAATTCTGTATTGTGACAAAGCGGCTGATCTATCCGAAAGATTAGATTTGCTTTGATGGTTTTAGCGTAAAACGGTGATTAAGGCAAGTAAAAACAATTGCATTTTGGACGACCGAAAAACTATTCTCATACTGCCCGGCGGTAAGGCCGCGTGGAACGCGCGAGGCGCTCGCGAATGTGCGAGCTGGCACCGGCGGCCGCGATCGCCGCGGATGCCGCCGCCGGAATGAACGCGGCACGACGCAAAAGGCCCGAAATAAAGAGCCTGCGGCGGAAAAGGCGGCTGCGTTCAGGCTCAAAACTCTCTAACCTTTCTCTAGTTATACAGCTCGCCAATAGTTCGGAGCTTTCGAGAGCCATCAGCATCCCGCTGCCCGTAAAGGGATCGATAAATGCTCCCGCATCTCCGACGGCAATAAGATTCTCGATCGCAGGCGGGCTTTTTGACCCAAACTCCGTAACGGAGACGGCCAGCCAATCGAGGACGGGCACCGCACTCGACATTCGATAACCGGCCCGCTCATTCTGATCCAGGACGGATGCGAAGAGATCATTGGTCTTACCAATAAATGTTCGGGCGGTCTTGGCTGTGACCAGGAAGCAGAAGTTGGCCTTTCCGTCCTCGACATGGCTGAGCCCGCCATAACCGCCGTTAAAGAAATAGATCTCGCAAACACCGCCTTCCGGCCGCACTTTATCCAGATGCGCCTTAATCCCGACAAGGCCATTCGGCCCGGACGGCCGCCGTTCCGCTCCGGACGCAAGCCGGGTGAGCGCTCCGCCGCGGCCGGTAGCGTCTATAAAGACATCTCCCGTCACCGAACGGCGTTCGCCATCGCTGAGGCGGATATCGACCGACGCGATACGCCCGCCTGCGACCGCCGCCGAAACGACGCGTGCACCCTCGACGACCTCGGCGCCGGATCGCCTCGCAGCGGTCAGAAGCTCGAGGTCCATCTCGGCACGGCTCAGGCTCAAAGCGAATGGCCCGTGGCCGAACCAACTGGTCGGGACCGAGACGCATCGCCCGCCCCTGCTGTAGAAACGGGTCTCGACGATGCGGTCGCCGCCTCGTGCCAGCAGCCGCTCGCTCACGCCCAGTTCGTCAAAATGACGAAAACATTCGGGCGAGATGAACTCGCCGCAGAGTTTTTCACGCGGAAAACGGTCCTTCTCGATAAGCAGGACCTTATGCCCCGACCGACTCAGCCGGACCGCGAGGCTGGCGCCGGCCGGCCCGGCTCCAACGATGATAAACGCGGAATGTTTGTCCATACCCGGCACGCCCGCTATTATATCAGCTAGCCAAAAAAGGCCGGGTTGAACTTCGGAATTCCGCATTCCGCGATCCTTACTCTTAAATGCAGATCATTCCCATTTCAATACCAACGCCCTTTTACGTCGGCGACGTAAACGTCTATCTCATCAAGGAAGACCCGGTCACGCTGATCGACGTAGGGCCAAAGACGGCAGAAGCCGCGGCCGCCCTTCGCCAAAAGCTGGGCGAGAACGGCATCGTGTTCGCGGACGTTCGCCGCATAGTCCTGACGCATGCCCATGAGGACCACTGCGGCCTTGCGAAACAAGTTCGGGACGTGGCGAAGAACGCCGAAATTCTCATCCACGATTGGGAGACGGGACATCTCTTCGGCCGGCTGGCGCAGGAGCAGCATCGTTCGCTGCTGCTTCGCTCGGGTGTGCCGCCGGCGGTATTCGACGATATGAAGGCACTTTATGACGAGATCAGCCTGCTGACGGACGCGATCGGCGACGGCGAATACACGCCGCTTCGGGACGAGATGGAGATCGAGTTCGAGAGCGGTTCGCTCAGGGTTCTGCATACACCCGGACACACGCCTGGGTCATGCTCGTTCGCCCGCGAGGCCAACCGCACGCTGATCTGCGGCGACTGCGTTTTAAAGCGCATCACGCCGAACCCGATCGTTTCTCCGGACCCGGTCGACCCTGAGCGGCGATTCCCATCGCTCGGCGAGTACCTCGTAAGCCTTGCCAAGCTGAGAAGCTATAAGCCGACGCTCGCGTACGGCGGGCACGGTGAGCCGGTGACGGATTTCGAAGAGATCTTTAACCGCTACGTGCGGGCGATCGATGATCGTCAAAAGAAGGTGCTGGAACTCGTGGAGCGTGACGGCTCGACGGCCTTTGAGGTGGCGCAGCGGCTGTTCCCGAATTCGTTCGGGCACGACGTTCACCGCTTCCTTGCCATCTCCGAGGCGATCGCGCACCTCGACTATGCCGAATCCGAGGGCCGCGCCGGGGTCGAATTAAACGACGGCATAGAGGTCTATCGAAAATAAAAGAGAGGCCGCTGTCGTGATCGGATAGAGCCGACGGCAGATGTCCCTGAAGCGGTGCGTTGTCTTATCCAGGCCCTCAAAGCCGGGAAGCTGATGGGCTCTTTTGGTAACGGTCCGGTCAAGCACATCTACACCCTCGCCCGTCTCGTCGCCGAAGAGCATCGCAATGCAGTATTCGGTCCGCTCCTTAGCTAGCGAACCCTGCCCTACAGGTCGCCAAAACGTATCAACCACCTTTCTTGCTACCTTTTGAGCCGCCTTGCATTTGGCAAGTTCGATGCGGGCGACGCTGCGATAGAAGTGGGTGTGAGCCGCCTCCTCGCGGATAATGCCGTCGAGGATCGTGGAGAGTACCGGATGAGCGGCGATATCCTTCATTCTCCGGTAAGCTTGGCCGGTGGACATCTCGTGGATCGCGCCAAATGCCATATGGGTCGCCGTAAAACAGCTGCCTAGAAGATTGGTGAGCGAGGTCAGGAGATAGGTACTTGTGTGATACGACACGGGGACGCCCCTGTGAGTTTGTCTTTGCCAGTCTTCGGGCGTCCGGTGTCCGGCCTCATTTAGAAACCGGTCGATGATCTGGCCGTGGGTGACCTCTTCAACGCCCCAACGCTCCATGAATTTTGCTATCACGGGGTCGCGGCCGGTAGGCGTTCGCCGCAATTCGCGATGATACATCTCGGTCAGCACCTCGACATCGCGCATATAGAGCAGGACCGGGATCAATCTGTCATCGAGCGGCGTGGACCTTACTTCGCTCCAGGGTATGGAGTCGATGAACTCGTCTGTCAGTGTTCGTTCTTGTTTCTCGTACCAGTCAAGGACGTCTTTACTCGTTTCAAAGGCCATAATTTAGCATCAGAAGCTTGGATAAATGAACGGGATCGATGGACGGACGACCACCGGGATCGTTGTCGTCTATGTTAATTCGTCGATTTATTAGCATTCCGTTTGGGCAATTTTGACTTCCGCATATTAACATCAGTCTTATGAGAAGTGTATTAATTTTTGCGTTCGCCGTTCTATTTGGAGTTTTCGCCGCCTGGGGGCAATCCGATTCACTCGTTGTAAAGGGCGAAAGCCGGATAAAGAACATAAAGCAGCTTACCTTTGGCGGGGAGAACGCCGAGGCATACTGGTCGAGCGACGGCAAGCAGCTCGTGTTTCAGTCAAAACGCGAGGGCCGCGGATGTGACCAGATCTATACGATGAACGCTGACGGTTCGGGCGTGAAGATGGTATCGACAGGCCTCGGCCGTACGACGTGTTCGTATTTCTTTGATAAGAACAAAAAGGTGCTGTACGGCTCGACCCATCTCGGAAGCCGCGATTGCCCGCCGAATCCCGATTTTTCGAAGGGCTATGTCTGGGCCATCTATCCGACCTACGACATCTTTACGTCCTATGCCGACGGCAGCAAGGTGAAACAGCTCACGAAAACACCCGGCTATGACGCCGAGGCCACCGTCTCGCCGGACGGCAAAAAGATCATATTCACCTCGACACGGGACGGCGACCTCGACCTTTATGTGATGGACACCAAGGGAAAGAATGTGAAGCGCCTCACGACCGAACTCGGCTACGACGGCGGAGCGTTCTTCTCACCTGATAGCAAGCAGATCGTCTATCGCGCCTTTCACCCGAAGACCGACGCAGAGATAGCACGGTACAAGGACCGCCTCGCGAATAACCTGATCGAGCCGACAGTGTTCGAGGTTTGGGTGATGGACGCTGACGGCAGCAATAAACGCCAGGTGACGAAGCTCGGGGCAGCCAGCTTTGCGCCGTACTTTTCCCCCGACGGCAAGAAGATAATCTTTTGCACGAATTATTTCGCAAGCGACCCGCGAAAGCGAAATTTCGACCTTGCCCTGATAAACGTCGATGGCACGGGCCTCGAGCGAGTGACCTACAACGAAACCTTTGATGGTTTCCCGATGTTCTCGCCGGACGGCAAAAAACTCGTCTTCGCCTCGAACCGCAACGCCGGTTCTGTCGGCGATACTAATGTCTTTGTCGCGGATTGGGTGGACTAGGTATTGGAGGGGGAATTCAGCTGGCCCGACGGGCTCGTTAGGGAGTGCGGGAATATCGGCCGATACCGAAGTACCAAACCCACCAGATGAAGAAGATCTGAAGCGGGATGCGGAAAAGCAGGTACCACGGGCCGTATTCCATCCCGCCGAACTGAACCTGTTTCAGGCTGCCGGCGATGTTCGCGGGCAGAATAAGGACAAAAAAGATCAAGAGCAGGATGGAAGTGAGCCTGGCGGTCTTGCCCCACAACAGGCCCGGAACGGCAGCTAATTCGCAAACGCCGGTAAAATAGACCAGCTCGCGTTTGGCAGGCAGAAGATCAGGCATCATCGCGGTCAGCTCATCGGTGCTGGTGAAATGCGATATTCCGGTCGCGGCCAGCATCGCCGCCATCGAGGCCCTCCCGACAAACGACAGCCCGAGCCGTCCACCGAGAGCAAACCGATCTGCCGAATACAGCAGGCCGAACGTCACAAGAAGGATGATGAGAGGTGCCATTACCAATTCTCCGGGGACTC
>JAJNPX010000342.1 GCA_021155145.1 Acidisarcina sp.
CGGGTGATAAGTTGGATGTATCGCCCTTGCTGACGCGCGGGCTTGCGCAAAAAGGCTTGCTGACACGCGGGCTTGCGCAAAATTCCGAGCCTGCGTAGCGGGCGACAAGCATAGAGCCATGGGCGTGAGCCCGTGGAAGGCTTCCATTGACACGGATGGCGGGGTGTGCTATACATGCAACAGGATCGTATGCCTGCGACGCTGGATCGAAAATACGAGAAATTTCAGGGCGGGCCGACACGGCCGCCGGAGACGCGGATACACGTTTCGATGGACCGGCGGGGTGTGATCACGCTAAATGCGACCTGCTATAAATTGCTTGGGAGACCGGCAGGGGCAAATCTCTATTTCAGCCGGGCCGATGATATGATCGCGATCGAGCCGATGGAGTCTGTCAGGCTTCCGACCGTCTTTCCGTTCAGGCCCAACGGCACCGCGAGGTATCTGAACGCCGCTCCATTCTGCCGGCACTACGGCATCAATCTCGATTCGACTTTGCGTTTCACGTCCCCCGATCTCCGTGACGGGGCACTCCACCTAAAACTAGCCGAAACCGTCTCGATAAACCGCCGCCGGCGGACGAATAAGAAGTATCGGACGCGTGTAGATAACGTGTCGTCAAAGTGATGCGGCTCACATAATCGGGCCGGGGCGTGACGTATGATGATCGGTGTAATGGGAGGCTTGGGCCCAACCGATATGAACTTCGTCAGAGTTCCGATGCATTTGCTCTCATACTCTCTCGCGGGGTGCCTTTCCGTCGTTCTGTTCCATCAAACCTCGTCCGGTCAGGATCCGCCGGCGGCCCCGGCCGTCTCTCCGACGGTCTCGGCACAGGACGCCCGCTATAATGAATTGAAGCGAGAGCTTGAGCGTACAAAAGAGCTTGCTGATATCGAAGCTCAGATCGCCGAGGCACGCAAGAGATCGCTCGACGCACAGCCGACGCCGAAGGCAAGTCCGCAGACGGGCGCCACGACCGTCACCGGCGAGGACTTTTCGCAGGAGGTAGTCGTTTACCGCGAGCTGAAAAAGGCGACCGCCCGCGTTTCTGATTCGATCCGCAAGAAGGTGCCGGCAAATGCGACCATTGCCATACTCGACAGCGGCGATCTTGCCGACTGGAGCTTCTATCGGCGTTCGCTGCCGCTTTTCAAGATCGTCATCGAGGACCTGACCGAGGATTACTGCCTGGTTGCGAGATCTCAGCCAGTGGAGCAGATCGAAAAGAGCACCTCGGTAAGCGGCCTGGCGGGCACCATCGCCGGAGCAGGGAATCTGGTCGGGCAGTTTGCCGACCTTTTGTCGTACCTAAAAACGAGCACCGCGATCACCGGAAAGTCCGTCGCGATCAGCGAGGAAGCGGTCGTCGCATCGCTTTTTTCCGAACTGAATCGCGTTGAGGGGCTGACACTTCTTTACCCCAAAACATTCGCCATCGATTCACCGGTCTACTGCGAAAATGCCGAGGTTCCAAAGGCCTGCTGTACATCCGCCGCCGAGCAATGCACCGAGACCCGGCTGACCTACTGCTCCGAGGTGGCGAACCTGATCGATCGGCTCTATCGCTCGCGCCGGGCCGCTTTCGCCGCAAAACAGCAGTCGCCCGAACTGAGGAAATTGGAGAATTATTTTGCCGAGTTTCTCAAACTCGTTTCCGAAGGGACGCCGACAAACGCCGAGACGGCGCTCAAGAGATACATCAACGCCGAACAGGTCGCCGAGATGCAGAAACGCAAGGACCTCTACTATCTCTCGATAAGTTCGCTTAGAGCGGTAGGGGTGCAGCGGACCCGGAAGAATCTTTTCTTCCTCTCGGACAGGCTCGATTATTCCGGCGGCGTGATCTTGCAATGGACGCTTTTTGACCGGGACGGACGGGTTCGGGACAGCGGGATCGAGACCTCGTATGATGCATTCGTGAATCCGCAGGAGCTTCGCGATCCGCGAAGGCCGTAAGATCGAAAACCGACGATGTGGGCTATTTTGACGGGCGGTCCTGAGCGGACGCGGCCCTGGCATTTTCGAGGTCCAATCGGAGGCGTTCGATCTCGATCTGTGCCCTGGCGGTCTCGATCGACTGTTTTTTCCAGCCCATCGCGATGCCGGCGAGCGTAGCAAGCGAGGTCACGAGCGAGGCGACTGCGGTAACGACGGTGGTCAGCGATGCACCGGCGTCGCCCTGTGTCCCCTGTGGCGGCCCGGCGGCCTTCGGAAAGAGATCGATCAGAAAAAAGCCCGCGGCGATCAAGAAGATCGCAGACGAGGCGAAAAATACGACCCACAAGAGGATCCTAATTGCGGGGCGTTTTGCCGATGCATTTTCTGCGGTCATCAGATGGCTTCGTGTGGTCGAGATAGGGAGTTGTACCGCGTACGAACGTAGCGCCATATACGCTGAAAAGCAATCGTGCGGCGGGCGGGTCGATTCACAGGATGCCGGCGGGCTTGAAACGGCTTCGCTGATGCCGTTGAAATACGGCGGTGTCTCGCTCAGATGGCCCGGCCTGACCGGCCAGAACGGTGCGGCGGTCGAGATGCTTTTTTAGGAACGGTTTTACCTTGTCGAGATCGTCCGGTTTTACCATATAGAGATCGGCGCCCGCGGCGAGGGCACGCTGCTTGTCTATTTCGCGGTCGAGAGCGCTGTAGATAGCGATCGGAGCGTCCGGGTATCGCTCCCGGATCTTTTCACAGAGCGTGACGGCGGTGACATCCGGCAGGCAGTAATCGAGAAGGAAGAGGTCGAAGAACTCGGTATCGATCAGCCGAAAGGCCTCGGCCCCGTCGACGGCTACGGCGATCTCAAATCCGCACTCCTCCCGGATCCAAAAGGTCATCATCTGACCATTCTCGACATCGTCATCGACGTACAGCACTCTGGGTAATACCGACATTATTCACCTCCCCTTGACCGTGTCATCCGTTGTTGTGACGGGAAAATTAAGGCCCACTCCGTTTCGCGAAGTGAGCCCTGCGATTGTTGGCTACACGGCCCGCCTACCTGTAACTAACTGGACAACCAAGACGACGAGTGCCACCACCAACAATATGTGGATCAGATTCCCGACCGCCGCGCCTGCGAATCCGAATCCCAAAGCCCATAAAACCAAAAGAATAATAAGAATTGTCCAAAGCATTTTAGTTTCTCCCCTTTTCTAGTCCTCAATGGCCGCCTCGAAAGCAGCCGCCTTGCGCCACGCCCGCGGCATTTGTTTCCCCTGGCGTGGCTGGCGCGTGCCGCCCCGATGGCGGCCTAAACGCTCTTTTATGTAGGTAAGAAGTTCATCTCTCTGTTTCGTGTCCATACTCCCCACGGGATAATTTGGCTACAAATCGAGAGAGTGCAAGGAACGTGCCAGTTGGCTAACCCAAAGCAAGATACGAGGGTTCAACGAACCGGGAGCCGGAAAGTGTATCGAATGAGTTCACCGGGCGGACGCCTTCAGGGCGCGCGCATGGGGTGGATAGGCGCGCGGCCTTATTTAAGCTGCCCGAGAAGGCCGGCGTAATCCTCGATCGCCGCATTGATCACGGCGTAGGAGTCTTCGCGGCCGTAGGAGTATGCGATCTCGCAAACGTTTGGCGCGTCGGGAAGGGATTTGTAGGTGAGAAAATAGTGCTCAAAGCGTTCGAGGATGCCTTTGGGAAGTTCGGATATCTCGGTGTACTGCTCAAAGACCTTGTCGCCTTTTAGAACGGCGATGACCTTGTCGTCCGCTTCGTTATCGTCGACAAGGCAGAAGCCGCCGATCGGGCGCGCCTTTAGGATGATATCGCCGCGCGGAATGTGGTGTTCGCTCAGGACGAGGATGTCGAGCGGATCGCCATCGCCGCCTCGGATCTCGATATCGGTCCGGGCCCTTGCGTGGTCGGCGATGCGCTCGGCGCAATACGTCTGCGGGATGAAGCCGTAGTTTGCCGGGACGACGTTTGAATACTGCTGGGGCCGGTCGATCTTTAGATAGCCGGTCTCTTTGTCCACTTCGTACTTGACCGTGTCGCGCGGGACGATCTCGACAAAAACGGTCACTTCCTCGGGCGCTCCATCGCCGATGGGAACGCCGTGCCACGGATGAGCTTTGTTTGTGCGTAGCATAGATCCTATTATTGAATCCGCAAAACCAAATGTCGAACGGCGCAAGAACAGAGGATCGGGGACGAGCGAAGATCATCCGTTTCGATCGGCCTGAGATCCGCAACCCGCTCTCGATCGAGGTTCTCGAACACCTTTCGGCGGTTATCAGCGGTCTCGACGAGCGTGTCGAGAGGCTGATCTTCACCGGTTCGGGAAATGTCTTTGCCTCGGGCGCGGACCTCAGAGAGATCGCCGCGGTGGACGGCGCCCGTGCGCGGGATTTTGCGCTGAGGGGACAGGGCCTTATGTCGTCGATCGCAGAACTTGAGATACCGGCGATCGCGGCGGTCAATGGAATTTGCTACGGTGGAGCGCTCGACCTTGCGCTGGCCTGCCGGCACCGGGTCGCATCGCCCGATGCGGAATTTTGCCATCCGGGTGCGGGTCTCGGGATAATGACGGGCTGGGGCGGAACTCAGCGGTTGCCCCGGCTGATCGGCGAAGCGGCCGCACTAGAGATGTTCATGACAGGGAAGAGGGTCGGGGCCGATGAGGCTTTAAAGATCGGGCTGATAGAAAAGATCGAAGACGATCCGCTGGCGGCGGCTATTGCTCTTTGTCCTTGACCTCTCCCTTTACATCGACATCGGGCCGTGTGAATTTTCCGTACTCGAAGTTTATTCGAGTGTCCTTTCTGACCTCGCGTTCTTTCAGGCGAACGCGATACTGCAGGTGAGATAGATTCTTTGGGGTCAGGATGCCGAAATCGCTGTCCGAGTATTCGAGGATATCCTCGGCGACGACGACCGGTGCGGGAAAGCCGTCGGGCTGTATGGTCCGCTCGCGCAGTTCCCGGCGGATGTTGAATGTGTCGATGTCGATCCACAGTTTGCCCCGCACCCTCACGTTCAGCTCCGTGGTTTTATCGCCATCGATCTCGATGTCGTAATTGTGCGATGCGGCGGGCGAATTCACGGCTATCGAGGGATCGGGGCGGATCTGGTCAAAGATCATAAGATAGACCTTGCGGCCGCCGAGCGACTCCATTCCCGCCATCGTGTAGCGAAACCTTCCGCGAAGTTCATTTGACAGAGCTATCGCCTGGAACAGCGTGAGCCCGCTGATCGAAAAGTCCTCGTCAAAGCGTCCGCTTTCATCACGGATGCGCTCAAATTCTTTCTGCGAATTGTCGGACGCAACGACCTTTTCGAAAAACTCGCGTGCGCGTTCGTCGGCATTCTCGACCTTTTTGCCATCGACCGCGACGACGTTTCGAAACTCGGCGACCCGCCCCGCATCTTTCGTCAGCTGATAAACGAGGAAAGTTGAATCGACGACCTTTCGCTTCTTGATCGCCCCCTTTTCGTCGTAGATCTCAAAGACCTTTTTCTCTTCCGATAAGAGGTTCTTGAACGTCTCGAAATAGGCCGTCATACGCTCTCTCGCCTTGGTGACGATCTCCTGCGGCGTTGCTTCGCGCACAAGCTGTGCGTGGGCGGAGATACCTCCGAGGCACAAGATCAACATCGCAAAAAGCGGCCCGCGAACATTCATAGATTTTAATTCAAACACAATTCTGCGATGATTTGAATGATATTGTATGCCCGAAAGGCCTGACAGGTGGAAGATCGTGTCTTCCCGCGAGCTTGCGGATTGCCGCGTCTTCAAGGTTCGCGAGGATCTGAGCGAGCGCGATTCGGACGCAATGCGTGCACCGTTCTATGTGGTCGAGAGTCCGGACTGGGTGAACATTGCGGCCGTAACGACAACGCGGGAGATGATCCTGATCGAACAATTTCGACACGGGGCGGGCTCGGTCATTCTCGAGGTGCCCGGCGGGATGGTTGACACCGGCGAGAGCCATAGGGAAGCCGCCATGCGGGAGCTGCGCGAAGAGACAGGGTTTACCGCCGGCAGGATGATCGCTATTGGAAGCTCGCATCCGAACCCCGCTATACAGAACAATTCGATCCATCATTTTCTCGCGCTCGAATGCGAAAGGACGGAAGCCGTTGCCTTTGACGAACACGAAAGCATCCGCACGCGGCTCGTCCCGCTTCACGAAGTCGAGGACCTGGTGCACAATGGGGAATTGACGCATTCGCTGGCCATCACGGCCCTCTATTACGCGAACCGTTTTTTACAAGATGAAAATATCATTGCTTAAACTTGCACACGCACGCTCCGGCGACAAGGGCGACACCGCCAATGTCGGCCTGATCGCGCTAAAGGACGAATATTATCCGCTGCTCGTTCGCGAGGTAACGGCAGATGCCGTGAAGGAGCACTTCGGCCCGATGGTGAAGGGCGAGGTCGAACGATTTGAACTGCCGAATCTGCACTCGCTCAACTTTCTGCTTCACGAGTCTCTCGGCGGCGGCGGAACACTAAGCCTGATGACCGATGCGCAGGGCAAGACATTCTCGACCGCGCTCCTGCGGATGAACGTGGAGATCCCGGACGAAGAAGCTGCCGCGCTTGGCTTGGCCGCATAACCATCGGTTGGGTTAGCCCAAGCTACGAACTTACATTACAATTCCTTTGTTATTCTCACTTACCTCAGACATCCGGAGTTAGATATGCGACTGTTCTGGTTTCGATCTCTCGTTTCCATTTTTCTTGTTTCGTCGATCTTTGCCCAATCAACTGTGGTCGAGAATCGTTCGATCCTGGGTTTTTCGGCGGATTCGGCGAAGCTCCAACGCGACCTCGAGTCGCGGTTCGATGCGATGCTTAAGGCCGACAACCTGCGCGATTGGAACAAGCGTTTGTCCGCGCGGCCCCATCATCTCGGGTCGGCATATAACAAGGCGAATGCGGAATTCATCGCGTCTCTGTTTCGCTCGTGGGGTTACGACACCAAGATCGAAGAGTTTCAGGTGCTGTTCCCGACGCCCAAAACACGCATCGTTGAGATGACCGCGCCGGATAAATTTAAACTAAAGCTGAATGAACCTCCCGTCGACGGAGATGCTACGAGCGGGCAACAGGACGAGCAGTTGCCGACCTACAATGCTTACTCGGTCGACGGCGACGTCACCGGCCCGCTGGTCTATGTGAACTACGGGACGCCGGCCGATTATGAGGTACTCGAACAGAATGGGGTCAGCGTAAAAGGCAAGATCGCGATAGCCCGTTACGGAGGCTCGTGGCGTGGAATAAAGCCAAAGGTGGCCGCCGAACACGGAGCCATCGGCTGCATCATCTACTCCGACCCGAGAAACGACGGCTATTACCAGGGCGATGTCTATCCGAAAGGGGCATATCGTAACGAAAATGGCGTTCAACGCGGCTCGGTGATGGATATGCCGCTCTTTCCCGGCGATCCGCTGACGAAAGGCATCGGGGCTACAAAAGATGCAAAGCGCATTGACATAAAGAACGCCGAAACGCTTACCAAGATCCCCGTTTTTCCG
>JAJNPX010000413.1 GCA_021155145.1 Acidisarcina sp.
CCCTTCACGATCGAGTGTACCGATATCCAGCAGAAGCTCATCGACCCCCAGGGCGGGATAGATGTCCAGAATACGCTCGATTGGAGAACCCAGGTTCGGATCAAGGATCCGGAGTACGGCGACACGACCGCCGACGTGAGCCTGAATAAGCCCTTCACCTACCGCGGGTACAGATTTTTCCAGGCAAGTGCGATAACGCTCGGCAGCGCCCGCACGATCGATCTGAACTTGACATCGCAGGCTGACGGAAGCCAGACGAAGGTCAGCATTCCGCGGCTTGGTTCTACGACCTTGGCCGACGGGACGCTCGTAGAATACGAAGAGTTCCTTCCGGATTTTGTTTTCGGGCCCGAGGGAAAGCCCGACACTCGATCGGGTGAATACAATAATCCCGTCGCTGTCCTCGGCGTAACACCGCCGGGAGGTGAGCGAACCCGCGTTTTCGCATTTGGCGGCAACATGGCGGATAACATCCCGGTCGGGGCCCCAAAGCTCGGGTACAAATGGCGCATGGCCAGCTTTGAGAAGTCGCCGTGGGCCCACGTTCTGTCGATCAAGTACGATCCCTACAACGGGGCGTTCATTGCCTGGTATTTCGGCGGTATCGGCTTGATGGGCGCACTTGTTTTCGTCTTTGCATTCTCGCATCGTCGCGTGTGGGGCGTGATCGAGAACGCCGGGCCGGGAGCGTATAGCGCGCTGGTCGGCGGCGACACTAACCGCAATCATGCGGCATTTCAGGAGCGCTTTAACCGCATGATCGAGAATGCAGGCGGTAAGGTAACGTCAGAAACGCCCGAATCGGAGGTTGAGACAACAAATGGCACAGGTGATAGAAACTAAACGGATCTTCAACACAGCCGAGACCGGATACTCCACGCTCTCGACCTATTTTCCCGCGATACTCGCGTTGACCGGTGCGTCCATCGTACTCGTATCGCGCATCCAGATCGGCCCATCGTTCATATCGGACGGAGCGTTGATGATGCTCGCCCTTGCCGCGTACATCTTCGCCGCGCTGTTTCAGTTGACCAACCTATATGCTCCGTCCGAAATGGCGCGGAACATCGGTCTTTGGAGCGCTGCCCTCGGGGTCTTTTTTAATCTCTCGAGCTGGCTCGTTCGCTGGGTCGGTGCGTACGATTATGAGATCGCAAAGATGCGTGCGAGCGGAAACATGACGGAGCCGTGGGTCTTTCGATACATTCCGTTCGCAAACCTGTACGATCTCAGCGTCGCGTTTGCTTTCGGAGCTGGGATCGCGACCCTTCTGCTGGCACGCCGAAAGCATTTTCAGGTATTGGCCGCATTCACCCTGCCGCTGGCGGCATTGATATTGACGCTTGCCAGGTTCATCGGTAATGAGTTCATCGATCTGCCGCCGGTACTCGATTCTTACTGGAGGCCTATTCACGTCGGGGTGGCATCGCTCAGCTACGGTGTCGCACTCGTGTGCTTTGCCATTGCGGTGATCTACCTGCTCAAAGACAAGGTAAAGGTCGAGTCGATGGCGATCTGGTCGAGTATCTTTGGCCTGCTTGTACTATCTACGATCAGCAAATTCTCGGTACTCACCGATTTTGTTTACCGAGCAGGGCTGTTCGTCCCGAACCAGATGGGCGGGAAACCGTTCAGTGCTCCCTTCAGGCTTGAGATACCCTGGGTCGGCGAAGCGCTTGTGATCTCAGCTATCTTTCTGGCGGGAGTGATAGCTTCGTTCCTGATATACGTTTACCAAAACAACGACACCGCGCGGTCGGTCGGCCACGTGCTGTTGAAGGCGGCGTTCGTCTCCCAGATCGTCGCGATCGCGCTTTTGATCGGCGGCATCCGCGGAACCTCGGACGTTCCGGCGCAGCTAACTGCCCAACTTGCGGCCGATCCGTCGCAATATACGACCGCGGGGCGGGCCATCGCCGAACGGCAGGACCTGAGCGCGGCGGAATTTGCCGCCCTTTCGCCGACACAATTGGAACAAACCGGACGCCAGTACGTGCAAATGAACGGCGACAGCTTCTATCTGAGCCTGAATACGAATCCGGTCGAGGTCGCGGGGCTGCTGACCGCCGTTGCGGCGACGTTCTTTGTGATCCTGTTCGCATTCCGAACGGAGAAGCTCCGCGAGCGGCTTCCGAGTCTGGAAGCTTTGGATAACCTGATGTATAAGACCGCGTGTCTCGCATTTGCGGGCCTTGCGATGCTCCTGATCACCGGAGCGATATGGGCGAACGAATCCTGGGGCAGGCCATGGGGATTTGACTCTAAGGAGACGGGTGCCCTTGTCGCATGGCTGACTTACGCCGGCTTTTTGCACACCAGGATCTCGAGGGGTTGGACGGGCCGCAGTTCCGCGTATTTTGCGGTCGTCGGCTTTTTATTGGTCATCTTTACCTATTTGGGCGTGAGCTACCTGCTGCCGGGGCTGCACAGCTACGCTTAGATCGGTTACGGGGCGTTTCGTGATGAAGAGAGTATTTTTCCTTGCGTTCTCAGTGGTCATGGTCGCGGGCGCCGTTGCCGGCGGCCTTGCTTATTTTTCCGATCCGGCCTCTGCCCAGCGCGCCGTTCAAAGGCGGTTCGAATATGCCGTGATCAACGGCAGTTACGTCCCTTATCCGTCCGAAAGCCCGAGTTCGGTTTCGGGCGCCGTCAATATCTGCTACCTGCAGAATGCAGGCTGCCAAAACGAAGAGGTCCGGTTCGATCTGAACCTAAGCAAGTTCTTGCAGGATGAGCGGCTTGAGAACAGCACGCGTATAAAACGCCTCGCTCAGGAGCGTGCCAACCAGTCTGCCTTTGCGAGGGCGATCGCTAAATTGGGAAGCGATGGCTGGGAGATCGTCAACGCTCCATCGGTAGAATTCGATCTCTATTACGTAAACCAGCAAGGCATTACGACGGTGACAGAAGGGGCAAAGCCGAACCAGCCGCATGTCTGGTTCAAGCGCGAACGGCAATGAGATCGAGAGAACTTGTGATCGGCGCCATCTGTCTCGTTTTCGGCGCGGGCGGCGGATTCTTCCTCGCGAACAGCCTTAACAGGAACCAACCCGCAAATTCCGACCCTGTCATCGCATCCGCCCCGGCCGGAAATTCCGCACGGGTCCAGCTCGATGGGCCGCAGCCCGATGTATCTTCTACGCTTGCCGCAGCCGAATCAGACCCTAAGAATTTTGCCGCACAAATGAAAGCGGGCGATATGTACGCCAGGATCTCGCGGTTCGAGCAGGCCGTTGAGTTTTACAAGCGCGGCGTTCTGATCAACCCTTCAAAGTTTGAAGCGAATGTGGTCCTCGCCAATGCTCTATTCGATTCGCAGCAGTTTGGCGAGGCAGCCGGATATTATCGCAAGGCGCTCGAGATAAAGCCGGATGAACCGGACGTTCGCACGGACCTGGCCGCTTCACTGGTTGAGAAACCCTCGCCCGACTATGCGGCAGCGATAAGCGAGCTGGAAAACGTCAGGCGTGGGAACCCGACGCACGCCGCGTCACTTTATTATCTGGGGATTGCCAATCTGCGGAAGGGAGACAGGGAAAAAGCCGCGACCCTTTTGGAAGACCTCAAAAGGCTGGCCCCTGCCAATCCCATGGTCGGAAAACTGCAGGAAAACATCGCGGCGGCGGCTACTCGATAGACACCTTTGCCACGTCGGTCATCTTGTAGCGGCCGATAGTCCCGTTCTTAGATATCACCGTCAGGATCGCCCGTTCCACCGAAAACCGGAGAACCTCGTTCATCGGCCGTTCGATCATTCCCCCGTCCTTGAAACTTATCACCAGGCGAACGCCGGCAAGCGGATCCGGTTCTTCAGCCTTTTCGGCTGCCGCTTTTTCGGCGGGTTTCACCGGCCTATCGGTGCGGGTCGCGGTCCGTTTCGGCGGGGTCGCGCGTGATCGTCGGGTACGTTCTCTCGCCGTTTTAGCTGGCGGCGGCGCAGCTTTTGCCTTGCTCTCGATAATGGGGTCCGTGATCACGACCTCCTGCCGGACCGGTGCATCGGGCGTGACGCTGCGAGGTTCCTTTTCCGGTGTTTCGACCGCGGTTTTTTCGTCGCCGGGCGGTACATCTTCGGCGGCTTTCTCCTTTGCCGCTTCGGTCTCTTTGGTCCGGTCAGCCTCGGCGACCGGTGTCGGGATCGGTTTAGGAGGCGACGGAATGATAGTGCCGACCGAGTTCACACGGACCTCTCCGGTCGTATTCGGGTCTATTTTTGGAAGTTCCGGCCGCAAACTGTCATCGAGAGTGGAGGCGGCAAAACTGCCCGCGAACTTGATGCGGAAACTTGCCTCGTCATCGCCCGGCGTCCTGCCCTGGATACGTAGAAGCAGCCTTTCCGGCTTGCGAAGATAGATCACACGGCCCGTCTCGGTCTCGGGCAGATCGGCGTAAATGACGATCTTGGTAAGCGGCTGGAGGCCATTCAGAACATAAACGTCGATGTCGCCCGTAAAGCTGCGGGTCTGAACATTGATGAAGATATCGCCCTGGCCGCCCTCGAATGTGTAGTAATACGACGTCAACCGCGAATCGCCGATATCGCGGGCACGGATGGTCCCGCTGATGTCGTTCGTGCGAACCGGCGTCGGATACTGTTGATCGGTCGATTGGCCGGCCGCGGACAAGGAAAGAAATGAAACGAAAACCGCGGCCGCAGACACACGAATGAGCCATCTAACACGATCTCGATATTGCTTTGGAAGCGACATCTCTAATTCAACTCTTTCCGCAGGTGCACAAGGCGCGATGTGATCCCGTAACCCAAACCAACGTGGGCGGCCAGGCTTTGCTCATTGCCGATCTCCGCGTCCGATGCCATTTCGGTACATCCCTTCTGACGTGCCCAATTTTCTGCATTTCGGACGAGTTCACGCCCGACTCCCAAACGCCGGTGTTCCGGCATCACATACCACCCCTCGAGATAGCCGACATGGTCGGTCTCGCAATCCTCGGCAAAGGGACGGATGCTTGCCTCGAGAAAACCTATCAATCGCCCATCGCCGAGGTCAGCCACCATCACAAGCTGTGTGTCCGAGTGCTCGAGAATGTCGAGCATTTCCGATTGGTGGTCGCTGTCATCATTCTCGTCCCATAAAAGTTTTCGCAATCGAAACCATTCGTTCAGGTCCGATTCCCTGACAGGGCGCAGTGCGTAGTCGTTCTTGGGCATCAAGCGTGATTCTAACAGGTGTTGGCAAACCGCAACAACAGATGGAAAAAAGAAAAGGCCGGCTCACCTGAACCGGCCTCGATGTAAGTCTATCCAACAACTATTCGGCCCCGGCAGCCTTGGCGGCCGACGACTTTTGTTGGAGCAGCTCGAGGGCTTTCTTCAACTGGAGGTCCTCGGTTTGGACCTTTGGTTTCTCCGTAGCCGGACTGGGCGAGGCAGCGGGCTGTGGATTCTGGTTCTGGTCCTCCTGCTGGTCGATGAGCTCCTCCACTTCGAGAGGCTCAGGCGTATCGGGCCGTTTGACCTCTACGGAGGGTTTCACACCCATCGTCGCTCTGTCCTCACCGAGGAATGGCTTGCCTTCCGGAGATGCCCATTTTGCCACCGTCAAAAGGAGTCCGTCGCCGCTTCTGAGCGGAAAAAGCTGCTGCTCGACACCGGAGCCAAAGCTCCGCTCGCCCACCACGTCGCCGCGTTTGCGTTCGAGGATAGCAGATGCGACAACCTCGCCGGGGCCCGCAGTGCCAAGGTCGATGATCACATTCATAGGGCCGTCAAAGACCATCTTTGAGGCATCCGCGGTATAGACCTTCTTTAAGGAATTGTCGCGGCCTATCACCTTTGCCAGTTCTCCGTCGCGAATGAATAGGTTCGCAACCGCGACCGCCTCGTCAAGGGTACCTGTCGCGACACCGCGAATATCGAGCACGATCTTCTGCACACCCTGCTTTGATAGGCTCTCCACGGCGTTGCGAATATCGGCAGCCTCTCCTTTTTCGAGGCTGTAAACCTTTATCACGCCTACCTTTCCCTGTTCGACCCGGCTCTCGACCTGAGGCGTTTTATATGCGCCGCGAGTAACCTTGATGGTCTGCGGCTTTTCGCCGGAGCGCAGCACGCGGAGGTTGACTGAGGTTCCCGGTGCTCCGAGTACAAGCTGTTTTGCGTCGTAGAGCGAGATATCGCGGGTCGCCTTCCCCTCGATATACTCGATCACATCGCCTGCCTTCAGACCCGCCTTTTCGGCAT
>JAJNPX010000443.1 GCA_021155145.1 Acidisarcina sp.
AACTACGCGATTACGTGCTTGAGCTATTGAAGGCCGAATCCAGATCGGGCGAGTTCCTCAATGATCCGGCGATGCACGTCGCGGCCCGCGCCATGGCCGACGATGAGACCGAGGTCTCGGCATTCGCATTCATAAACAAGACGATCGCGACGTATCGCATAGACCGTATGCTCGGCGCCGGCGGTATGGGCGAGGTATATCTTGCCTTTGACGAGAAACTCAAACGCAAGGTTGCGCTCAAGATCCTCCCTTCGGAATTCATCTCGAACGACGAGCGGGTAAAGCGGTTCGAGCTCGAGGCCCGGGCCATTTCCGCCCTTAACCATCCCGGGATCGTCACGATCTACGATGTCGGCAACTACGAAGGCGTCAACTATATCGCGACCGAATATGTCGAGGGCCGTACACTTCGCGAGCTGATGGGCGGCAATTTCAAGATCCGCAACATCGTCCTTAATTCGATACAGATCTGCGATGCCCTCGCGGCGGCCCACGCCCAGGGAATAATCCACCGGGACATTAAGCCGGAGAACATTATGATCCGAAACGACGGGTATGCAAAGATACTCGACTTCGGACTCGCCAAACTCACCGACCCGGGCCACCAGACCATCAAGGACCTTGCCGCAACGACCAAAGGCGTGATCATCGGAACGCCAGCTTATATGTCGCCTGCTCAGGTTACCGACGACCGCGTCGACCACCGCACCGATCTTTGGAGCTGCGGCGTAGTACTTTATGAATTTCTTACTGGCAAGAACCCTTTTAAGGGTGCCAACAAGCAAGAGACGTTTCAGGCGATCCTTTCAAAGGAGCCGGAACCGTGCAGTTCGCTGAACCCCGATGTGCCCGTCGAGCTGGACCGGATAATCGCGAAACTATTGGAGAAGAATCCGGCCAAGTGCTATCAGTCCGCGGCCGAGCTCCGCTCCGACCTTGCTCTCGTTCGAAGAGAGGTCGATTCGTCTCAATCCTGGTCGGACGCAAGCGGTGGCACACTTCGGCAGCGACGCCGGTCCAACGCTTTTTACGCTATGACCGGATCGGCCGCACTGGCCCTTGTCAGCGTGCTTGCCCTCGCCTACTGGTTCACATTTGTGAGAAAAGATCCGGACGCGATCGATTGGACGGCCGCCCGGAGTGTGCCGATCACGGATCAGGCCGGGGTCGAATATTTCCCAAGCCTTTCGCCAAAAGGCGATGTCGTCTTTTACGCTGCCGAAGAGAACGGGCAGTTCGACATCTATTCGCAGCAGATCGGCACAAAGAACCGCATCAACCTGACGCCGGATTCCCCCGCCGCCGATACCCAGCCGGCTGTATCGCCCGATGGAAAATTCGTCGCCTTCCGATCCGACCGCGAACCTCGAGGGATATATTTGATGGGTTCGGCAGGCGAATCGCCCAGGCTGATCTCGGATCTCGGCTATCATCCTTCTTGGTCGCCGGATGGTCGTGAGATCGTGGTCAGCTCGTTCGGACGCGACGAGCCGACGGTTAGAGCCACGGGCCGGCACTCCCTGATGGTGATCGATGTCGAGACCGGGCTAAGGCGTGAGATCTCGAACGTCGAGGCCTCATTTCCTAATTGGTCGCCAAACGGCTCACGCATCGCTTATTGGTTCTATTCCGGGCCATACGGGCGCCGCGAGATCGCAACCATCCCTGCCGGCGGTGGCGAACCGGTCGTCGTCGCAAAGGACTTCTCGGTCTCCAACTGGAATCCTGTATGGTCACCGGAAGGAAAATACCTCTACTTTGTAAGCAGCAGGACCGGAAATCTGAATTTCTGGCGCGTTCGGATCGACGAGAATTCAGGTGCGGTGCTGAGCGAGCCCGAAGCCGTCGTCACGCCATCAAAGTACAGCCGGCATCTGAGCTTCTCAAAGGACGGAAGCCGGATGGTCTACGTCCAGACCAACGATCATGCGAATATCCAGGCGGTAGAGTTTGACCCGGTCGCGGGGAAACCCGTGGGCTCGCCCTTCTGGATCACACAGGGCGACCGGCAAGTGTCCCGTGCCGAGCTTTCGCCGGATGGGTCCAGGTTCGTAATGCGGCTGATCGGGCGCACGCAGGATGATATCGTCACCGTCAGCCGAGACGGAAAGGAATGGCGCGAAGTAACGAATGACGAACCGTTCGACCGCTATGTGCGTTGGTCGCCGGACGGAAAACGCATCGCGTTCAGTTCCGACCGCCAGGGCGGCGGACAGGTTTGGGTTTCAAATGCCGACGGAACGGATCTTCGCCAGATCACCTCAAATGTAAGAGGAGAGGCTGGGACCGGTTTTCCCGTCTGGTCGCCCGACGGAACCCGACTCGCCGTATATTTTGACGGGGCCACCTATCTTTTGGACCCGATGAGGCCGCAGTCCGAACAGACGCCGGAGACATTGCCAAAGGACCCGCGGTACCGGATCGTCGTCTGGGATTGGTCGCCGGATGGGAAAAAGCTTCTCGGCGTTATCGCCGAGGGCGACCGGCGGCACATCGGATATTATTCGCTTGAGACAGGGTCCTATGAAGTAGTGATCGAAGATTCCGAAGGGATCGGAGCATGGCTCCCCGATTCCACACGGTTCGTGTTCTCCGGACGGCAAAAGGTCTACCTCGGCGACATTTCTACCCGCACACGCCGCGAGATCCTAGGGGACACGCAGGCCGAGATCCGAAGCCCGTTCGTCAGCCGCGACGGCAAACTGCTCTATTTCACCGCATCAAATTCCGAATCCGATATCTGGCTGCTGGACCTGTCATCGGATCATTAGGGCGTTTGCAACAATTTTTTCTCGACACGCATCAGACACCCTAATTGCGGCGAACGGTTATGTTGATGAAGACCCTTTCTTTGATAGCGTTGCT
>JAJNPX010000458.1 GCA_021155145.1 Acidisarcina sp.
TACGAGTCTGCCCCGCGGTTCCCGCGTGATGGTCGCTTACCTTCGCGGCGGTTCGCCGCAGATACGGCAGCGTTTCACAACCGATCTGGAGCGTGCCGCAGAAACGCTCAGGATCGTAAGCTCGAGCAACGCGACGGCTCCGCGGAGTCCGTTCGACGGCGTCGTCGATGTGCTCGAACGCTTCGATGCACTTCCCGCCGGACGGAGGGCCATACTTCTCGTCTCCGACGGACTGGATCTTTCCAACGGACTTTCAGGAGCCACACCCGGTCAGAGCCTGGAACTTGACCGTGCGATCCTTCGCGCACAACGCCGCAGCGTGGCCATCTTTTCGATATACACTCCGTCGAGCTCCAATCCGAGGGAGAATCCGACATTGAGCCTTTATGGCCAGGGCAATCTTCTCAAGCTTTCGGACGAGACCGGCGGGCGGGCCTTTTTCCAGGGTTCGACGGCACCTGTCAGCTTTGACCCGTTCTTTCGCGATCTTAACCTTCTCCTCACGCGGCAGTTCTTGTTGACCTATTTGTCAACTCATATGAAGAAAGGCTATTACCAGGTTCACGTCTCAAGCACGAACCCCGAGGTGAAGATCGAACATCCACGCGGCTATTATTACCGTTAATTAAGGCGGAATTTGCAGACCGGACATACGCTTACATCCTCTTTCAAGAGAAGCCCGATCCAGAAAAAAATAAAGGTAAATACGAGAAGCAAGGCGAATGTGATCCAGCCTGCGGTCGATATCCGACGCTCGATGACCGGAAGGTAATGCGTACCGCAGTTGGGGCAGCGATAGTTTCCGGCAAGCGGCGCGTGAGCGTTTGCCACCATCGCCTGCGAACCCTGCATCTGCGGGTAACGCGGCGTGGGAAAATTCTCGACCGTCGCCCTCACGCTCTGACGCTTGCTCGACCGGGTCTGAAACTCGTCCGTCTGCCACGAGTAGGGACGCCGCTGCGCCATCGGATCAGCCGGCTGAAAGTACGGGTCCGGCATCTGGTAACCGCAGAAACGGCAAAATCTGCTCTCCACCGCATTGGCCTGACCGCAATTTGTACATTGATTTGTCGCCACGATCTTTCGAATGATACTGGAACTAGAACGAAAACCGTAATCGAAATGTTTAGAATTTGATGCGTTCGCCCTTCCGGATAGCCGAATAGACCGATTCGACAAGCTCGACGGCGGCAAACCCGTCATCGGCGGTCACAGGTGGAGGCGTTCCGTTCAGGATCGAATCTATAAAGGCCCGGTCCTCCTGCACATAGCCCCATCGCTCTTCTTTTTCGACCATGTGAAACGCGTGCGTCTCGAAATTCGCGTCCATCCCGCGTGAATCCAGCAGCCGCTCCATCTCTTCGGTCATGATCGTGCGGTGGTGGCAAAAGACCTCGATCCGCTCGAACGGAAAATGCCAGCTAGCGTCCGATGAAGAAGCGAACGTGCAATGGAAACCGCTCTTGAACTTGAAGATGATCGAGAACTCGTCAAGCTCCGGGTATTCGTGCTGCGACCCGTAAGCGACCAGCTCCTCGATCTCGCCGAATTGGAACCGCAGCATATCAAAAAGGTGGATGGTCGTCTCGTACAAAAAGCCGCCTGTTACTGTTACATCACCCGTCCAGACAGGATTCTTCAGCTCGCCGCGATTCATCTTGATGTGAGCCGAGTGGGCCGGATCTTCTTTCAATAATTCTTTGAGCTTGGCATAGACCGGAGCGTATCGACGGTTATGGCCGACCTGGAAGACCGTTGATGCTGCGTTTGCCGCATCCCGCAATTCTCTCGCATCGTCGATCCCGATCGAGAACGGCTTTTCGCAGAATACGTGTTTCCCTTCAGCTATCGCGTGTAAGGCGACTTCCTTGTGAGTGCGGTTCGGAGAGCAGATAAGGACCGCGTCGCAATTCTCCATCAACTCGTCCCGCGACGAACATACCTTACCGCCGATCGTCTTTGCCGTACGCTCGGCCCGCTCCGGCACAATGTCGAACAGAGCCGCGATCTCCGCTCGCTCGTCACGTGAATGTATCCTGCCGTGAACGTTGCCGATATACCCCGTCCCGACGATCCCAATTCTTACCTTTTGCATATACTCTTCACCGCCGAGACGCGGAGACGCCGAAATTACGAGAGAGGTTCCTAACCAGCCTAGACTCCTTGACCGGCCGTTGACCCTGGTTTACGCGATCAATAACTCTTTATTCTCTCTCCGTCTCTGCGTCTCGGCGGTTATAAACGGCTACCAACTTCCACCAGCCGCGTACTGACCCAGTCCCAGAGCTTTCTCAGCAGCAGCCTTCGACTTTGCGGCAACCTCGAACGGGTCCTGTTCCCAGTATTCGGGGCGGAAGATCTCGACGCTGGCGGGTCCGTCGTAGCCGATCTTGTCGAGGATGGCCTTCATCTCGGCGATCGGGAGGATGCCTTCGCCCGGGTAGAGCCGTTTCGAATCGTTAAGCTGATCTTTAGGCAGGTCTTCGGCTCCGTTGATGTGGAATATGAAAAGCTTGGACGGGTCGAGACTCTCCAACGCGTCGAAAGTCGAGCTTCCGGCATAGAAGTGATATGTATCGATAACATTCCCGACCGATTCGCGCCCGACGAGATCGACGATCTTGCTGCCGAGGTCGAGCGTCGTGACCGAATTCCCTGCTTCACCCAAGAATTCGAACCCGATCTTGATCCCGTAGGGCTCCGCAATGTCGGCCAGCTCGTTCAGCACGCGCACCGACTCTTCGATCGTCTCTTCGTCGGTCTTTGGCCCTTGCCGCAACGCTCCCGGAACCGAGAGCACATACGGGCACCCGATCGCCTGCGATATCTCGCAAAGCTTGGCACATTCTTCCTTGATCGCGGCGTAATCTTCATCCGACCGCCACGTGATGTGCTCGAGCGTGTTGATCGACAGGACGCCAATGCCCGTCTCCGCCAACAACGCCTTCAGATCATCGACCGTCTTCGTTTCGAGGTAATCGTAGAGCTTATT
>JAJNPX010000467.1 GCA_021155145.1 Acidisarcina sp.
AATAAGCGGTGCCGCCGCCCGCGTCGAAGGTATCGAGACTGCGGGACAGCCGAGATTTGTCGGACGAGAACGCGGCGAGGGTCTTTACGTCCTCATTGAATATCACGATCGAAACGCGGTCTCTCGCACCGACTGTTTCGACAAATGCTCGCGCGGCTTTGCGAATGAAATTCACGTAGCTCTCGACGCTGCCCGACACATCCACAAGCAGGACCAGATTGACCGGAGCCGTCGCAGGCCTTAGGGAAAGGATCTCGCGGGGTTCTCCGCTTTCCGAAACCTCAAAATCGTCTCTGCCTAATCCACCGATCGCACGGTTTTGAAGGTCAGTGACACGCACGGAGGCGGTGATAGCGCCCTTTCGTTTCACTGTGCTCGCACCCGTGACGGTCTTCATACCGGGTTCGCGCTTGAGCGGCGGCAGCGTGCGGGCGTACTCGCCAAAATACTTCGGGCTCGCACGACGTATCGCATTGGTCAAGAGAGTATCCCCGCTGCGGATGATGGCCCGGGCCGCCTCGGTCAGCGGACGTTCCCGCAGGTCGTTCATCACCTCGTTTGGAGGGACGTTGATAAGGATGATGCCCCGCTCGGTCGTTAGCCGAAGTTCTATCCCGCTCGACCCGTCTTCCTTCACCTTTCCATTAGCCCTGGCCGCAACATCGGAGCCCTCGCTGGCGTCAGCTTTGGCTGAGTCGATCGGCTTCTCTCCCTCGAACCTGCCTTTTATTGAAAACTTTCCTCCGGAGCGTTCTTTCACCTTCTCCAGGTCAAAGTCGCTCAGGAACCTCGGACGGGACTGCGTCCAAAGCATTTCGTACCGGACATTCTCGACCGGGATATTGGCCGCGATCGTGCCAGTTTCCGTCGTTACTGTTGCGCTTTCGATATCACCCGAGAATCGCACTTCCCCGTCGGCGGTTTCGACCTTTATCTTCGACCGTTCAGGCACGCTGAGGGAAATATCGACACGATTAGAGCGATCGGCCGGCCTGACCTCGATCCTGATCGATCCAGGCATGGTGTCAACGACGACCTCACTTTCCGCCAAGCGCGTCGTGCCCTCGCACGCCAGGACACCTTGGAATTTCCCGTCATCATCTGCAGGGACGGCGATCACCTCGACACGCCCGTAGCGATTGACGATTTCGACCGTCCCTGCCTTGGCAAGCGGGAGCTCACGCCTTATCTGGCCGTCAGTGCTTGAAACAAATGAGCAGCCAGCGAAGATCAAAAAAATCAGATTTCGCCAGTGTGATTTCATCCGGTGGGTTTGCTGGTAACTCGGCCGGATTCGATAAGCCGCTGTCTTACCCGCTCCTGCCATTTTTTTCTCGGTTGGTCCGATTCTTCAAAGTTCGCCAAAAGCTCGTTTAGCGATTCTCCACCGGCTTGACGTGTTTTCAAGTAAAGCAGGGCCACGATTATCGCCGTAAACGAGGTCATGACTATCTGGAGGGGCAGGAGTAGGATCTGCAGCAGCGATTCCGATATCGCATTTCGGACCCGTTTCTGCGTGTCGGGATCCATGTTCATTATCCTGACGCCACGGTTCGTGCCCACGCTGAACCCCACTTCGCGCTCGCCTTCGCCTGTATTCACTTTTATCGAGGTTTCATCCCCGTTCTTTGTGATCTCTGCCTTTTGGGCCTCGTTCGTGATCGCAAGAACAGAAAGATTCACCGCGGCTGAGATCAGCCCGGCCGCTATCGCCGGGACGATGAACATAATGAATACCGCCGCGATCGAGGTTACCAAAGATCGTCGAACCAAAGCGGTCGAGCGTTTGATGGCAGGCCAGCCTTTGAGGTTTTCCATCATCACTACCGGCCCGACCAGTGTCCACAAAACGCTGGTCGCAAGAAAGCCCAGTCCGCACGTTATGATCCCGAACCCGATCTGGAGAACAGTCGTCAGGATGCCAGTTCCCGCAAATCTCTTCCATTTCCGATGCGTTTCGCGAAGGGCGGACCGCAAACGGATCGGGCGCAGCGGAACAGCCAGCGACTGAGTAACGATCCACGTAGTAGTTCCGATGATCAGATAAGCACAAAATGCTGTTGCGATACCGAGAGAACTTCCAAAAACGACAGACGAAATGGTCGCCGTGCGCTCCGACACCTGGTCGGTGACCCTCAGTATAGAGATAGCGATTATCCCGGCAGTCAAAACTATCATCGGGATATAAAAGAAGATCGAGAGCGCAAGGAACTTACCGATATGCTCGGTATAGATCATGCCCGCCCGTCGGAGGAGGCCGAAGATGCCCTCAGAACGCGAGCGTAGGATGGTCGCGAACGCCTCCGCCGATTGCGGCCGCTTATCCGGTTCTTTCTCGAGTGCTGAGAAAATGGCGCGGCGAAGCTTCTTTCGCACTTTCTTCGCCTTGAATGGAGGCGGCGGAAGCAGCTTGTGCGACTCCATTATCTGCGTAAAATCGCCGCTAAACGGCGTCGAGCCCGAGAGCATCTGATAACCGATCACGCCGAGGCTGTAGATATCTGATCTGGCGTCAAGCCTCAACCCGCGACACTGTTCGGGCGACATATATAACGGGGTTCCCAATACAGCACCTACACGGGTAAGGTCCTTTGTCGGCATCGACTCAAACGAATCTGACAGGCTCCGCCCATCACTGCTGTGGTCACCCTTCTCCGATAGAAGTTTCGTTCCTGCCGAATCCTGATCGGTCGCAACCACCGTATCCATTATCGCGGTCGCATTCTCGGAGCCATTTGTCTCGGATTCGGGCCGAACTTTGATGATAGCCGTACCGGCTTCCGAGAGTCCGGCGATAGTTCCCGATTCGCCGGCCAGTGTCGGCGAGATGCTGTCGTGGATCGTGCCGTCGACGCCGGCACTTGTCTGGGCCCCGCCGACCAGCGGCGTGCCCATAAAGTTACCTGGGTTGGTATTGGGCCCGGTTTCGAGCTTCGCAATACCAAAATCGAGGACCTTCACGGTATATCCGCCACGCTGATTCGGTTCCAGCCATATGTTGTCGGGCTTTAGGTCGCGGTGTATTATTCCCTGGCTGTGGGCTTCGTGGACCGCCGAACACACCTGTTCCAGAATATCCAGTGTCCAGCTGACCGGCAGATTCCGTTCCTCTTCGAGTATCTCCCCAAGCGTACAGCCGTCCAGATACTCCATTACGAGGTAAGCCACCTGCCCGCCGTCCGTCTTGGCAAATCCAAAATCGGTCACATCTACGACGTTCGGATGCCGCAGCCGTCCGGCCGCCCGCGCCTCCCGCCGAAAACGCTCGACGAACTCCGGGCGTTGCATATACTGCGGCGAGATCACCTTGATCGCGACCGGGCGCTCGGTCCCGAGGTGGGTCGCAAGATAGACCGTACCCATCCCGCCCCGCCCGAGTTCGCTCTCGATCCTGTATTTCTCGTCGAGTGTCTTACCTATCATCGCCAAATTCTTTCGAGGACTGCTCTCCGCACATTATAGTTGATACGGAATACCGAACAAATTTGTATGATTGATTTCGCGCGACCCTCACGCAAACAGCCTAAGAAACAAGGGAAATCGAGCCTCGAGTCGAGATATTGCCTGAAGCTCAATTCCTAAGCCTCCGCTGAGGAAGTCGCGTTCCCGTAGATCCGCGAGATATCACCGTCCGATTCGAAGTCGTTCTTAACCTTCCGGCCTGAGGGGTATTCTTCCTCGATCAGTGCACCGGAGAAGTTGTAGGTGTATTTCGACGTGTAGGTCTGCCCATCCGTGATCTGGGCCATCTGCGTCATCCGGCCGAGATTGTCGAACACCTGATACTCGGTCGCGGAAACGCTCGACGTCACCTTGGTGAGTTTGCCCTTGGCGTAGTTCGGCGTCTGAGGAGCACTCAGCCCCTTGCCGTCGTAGTAGAAGCTGACCGCGCAGTCAAACCAAGGTCACGATCTGCCTTCAAATGAATCGCCGATAAGCGTCTTATTCGTTTGAGTCACGAATCTCATCATTGATCTTGTTCAAGTAGTTATAATCTCTAAAAAATCCCTCAGGATCATCAAGAAAACGAAAAGCTCTAGATTTACGAGCCTCACAGAGAAACTTTTGTAGTTCAGGTTCGATGAATAGGTTCGATTCCAATGTGAAGAAAACGAGTGAGTTCTCCTTCGCAAAATCAACCAAGGATCTGATGAAATCCGGATCAGGCTGATGGAGATCAAGTCGGATAAAGATTTCGGCCCCATCGTTCTCTCCGCTTAATCGGACGACTGTCCCGTCGGCTGCCCCCCAAGCCGACTCGGACAATCTCGGGAGAAAGGAATCGAGCAAGGGTTCAATCCTGACTTCGTACCCATTCCACCAGTCTAGAGACTCGAACCACTTTTCATCCAAATACTGCGGAATCGATTCAAAACGCTCTAAAATCCTAGCTTTAGGCACCAACCACAAATCCCATTGCCACACTGCCATATTTTCTCCTTCACAGCCACAACCTCCAACGCTCTAAGGGCGTCTGAAATGCCTAATCGCCGAGGAATTTGTAACTTCCGATCTTGTGGGAAGCGGGGAGTTGAGGACGTCGTCAACCGAACGAAACCCATTATAAGGCAAGGATGTTACTCGCTGCCCATCAATATGTGTTTGTTTGAAAAACCTTTCTGCCAATGCAGTCCTGTGGTTACCATCTAGGATGATATTTCTTTCGCCAATTGAATAGAACTTGATCGGGTCGTTTTGGCCGTAGCGATATGCATCTTTTAGGCCAGCCCCAGTCACTCGATTCGTATATTCAAGGCTTGAGATCGGCATGCGCAGTACTGTGGATTCGGCCATCGTCGAGGTCGAGACTGTGAAGCCCGCGTATCGTGGGGTTCCGCCTCGAATTCCAGGAGCCCCGAGCATCATCGTTGCTCCTGTCAGCGCGATTCCGGCGTT
>JAJNPX010000482.1 GCA_021155145.1 Acidisarcina sp.
AACGGGAACTTGTAATCGAAATACTCCTCAAAATACTTAACCGCCTCCCGGTTCAGCCGAAACACCTCCGCAGCGTGAGGTTTGAATTTGGCGGCCTGTGATCTGCGAACGTAAATGCTCGATGAAAGTGGCGTCATGATCGACCTTCCGACGACGAGTTGCAACCTGGAAAACGGATTCGGATCCTCAACCCTCTCAAATGGCCCGGCCGCGAACGCGAAGACGTAGGTGCTGATGGGCTGCGTGGGGGCGAACGCCCAAACACACGCTAAATCGGGCGGAGTGAATCCCGGCTTGCATTTGCCATCGGGACATTCGGTCTGAAAACTATGCCGGTTGTCTGAACAAATTGGAAGCTCATTAATCGAATTTGTAATGACCCTCCAACTTCGCGGCGCCGCCGCCACCAACTCAAACCGAGCCTTAATATCCGGCTGGTCAAACACCGGAAACGCCGTGCTCGCGTCGGACGGGACGAAGAGCGAGTAGAGATATTCCGACCCGTCCTCCTTATCCACATACCGCGTGATCGCCGACCCGCTCGTCAGTATCGGCGAAGTGAAATCGAGCTTGATAACGTTCTCGCCCGCCACCACGCCGTCATTGACGATCATGTGTTCGTTGAATTCCCCAAAGCTCGGAGTTCCACCTTTAGGTGGCCCACCGCTGCCCAAGGACGCCTCAGTTCCGGCAGGAGGCCAGCTAAAGGTGGAACTCCGAACCGCGGTTTTTCCATTGATCGACACATTCGAGATCGTCGACTTATCTTCGTGGCCCTTTATCTTTCGCCAGTCCAAAATTATCGCCGGCGTTTCGGCACCTTGTGCCGACGGGGACAAGAGTGTCCCCGCTCCGACCGTCACCCTTATCTCGATCGACCCCTTCAAGACCGCCGACATCTTCTCGAGCGTCAGGTTCAGCTTGTAGCGGACGTCCGAATATCGCGACGCGCGCCATTTCGCAAGTTCAAGCGAAACGCCTGGCTCTATCGGCGGTGTCTGTCCATCGATCGCCATCGCAAAAGTGAATAGCAGCAGTAAAGATCGGGCTAGCTTCATATCCGGTTCTTCAAATGAGGCGTGAAAAGCATCTGGTGCGGCCGGCGCAAGATCCGGTGCCCAATGAATTAGGCGGCCAACCTACTGAAAAGGTTGCCGCCCATGCAAAAAAAACGCCGCGCTCCCGATCACTCGCCGGCGGATTGCGCTCGGCCGCGGCCTACCTGAACCTTTGCCGGGCGAAGGAGCTGCGATCCGAACTTATAGCCGCGCGAATACTCCGCCGTAACTTTTCCGTCCTGTTCGGCATCGACCTCTGCCACATCGATCGCCTCATGGAGTTCCGGGTCAAAATCGGTCCCGATCGAGGGTACCGCTTCGACACCGACGCTCATCAAGGCCTGTTCGAATGAACGTGCAGTCCCGATCACGCCGTTCCGCAGATTCTCGATCGACGGATCGGTCTCGCTCGCCGCGACCGCGAGGTTCAGATTGTCCAGCACCGGCAGCAGCGTCGTGAGAAAGTTGAACTGCGATTGCTTGGCGCGGTCCTCTAGCGTTCTCATCAGACGGGCACGCATATCGGCCGTCTCTTTCTCGAGGTTGGCTTTCGCCTCGTCAAATTTGGCCTGTACACCGACCAGCTTTGATTCGGCCGCCTCGCGCCTTTGGATCTCCGCCTTGAGCTTTGCCTCAAGCGCGATCTCGGCGGCCGGCCTCTCAGGCTCCTTCGCCTGCGGTGGATCGTCGGCCACGCGTTCGCCGTCCGTGTTAAAGCGCCGCTTATCTTTGATTGGTATCCTCAATTCGTCTTCACCCAAGAGTTCTTCGATCGTTCCGTCTGTTTCGTTCATGTCTGTAATTAGAAACGATTATTCTAAACCGTTTCCGCCGATTCGCGAAAATCCGCTCAGCTGACCGCGGCTTTCTGCTCTCCGTCCGAAGGCGCGAATTGCATCTCGCCGTCGGATGCGGATACGCGCACCGTCTGTCCGCTTGCGACCTCTCCATTGAGGAGTTTCACGGCGAGCGGATTCTGCACGAGCGTCTGGATCGCGCGCTTGAGCGGCCGGGCGCCATAGACCGGATCGTACCCCTCGGCAACGAGCAGGTCCTTGGCCGATCGGTCAAGTTCGATCGTGATCCCGCGGTCCTCAAGCATCTTGCGAAGCTTTTCGAGCTGTACATCGATGATCGACGCGATCTCTTCCTTTCCGAGCTGCTTAAAGACGACGATGTCGTCGATGCGATTCAAGAATTCGGGTTTGAAATGATCCCGCAATACCTGGAGAACACCCGCTTTCACGTCGTGATCGGCCAGCGGATTCTCGGCCGCGGCCTGAATCTCTCGCGATCCGAGATTCGACGTCATTATCAGCACCGTGTTCTTAAAATCTACGACGCGGCCTTTGCTGTCGGTCAGGCGTCCATCGTCCAGGATCTGTAGCAGTACGTTGAATACGTCGGGATGCGCTTTCTCGATCTCATCAAAAAGCACGACCGAATACGGCCGCCGCCTGACGGCCTCGGTAAGCTGTCCGCCCTCCTCATATCCGACGTATCCCGGAGGCGCGCCGATCATGCGGGCGACGGCATGCTTTTCCATATACTCCGACATATCGAGCCGGACCATCGCGCGTTCGTCATCAAATAAGAACTCCGCAAGGGCACGAGCAGTTTCGGTCTTACCCACGCCCGTCGGCCCCAGAAAGATGAACGAACCGACCGGACGATTGGGATCCTGCAAGCCCGCACGCGCGCGTCTGACGGCATTTGCGACGGCCTCGAGCGCTTCGTTCTGCCCGATGACCCGCCGGCCGAGATTGCTTTCCATCTGGATGAGCTTTTGCATCTCGCCCTCGAGCATCTTCGAGACCGGAACGCCGGTCCACTTTGCCACGACCTCGGCGACATCTTCCTCGTCAACTTCTTCTTTCAGGAACACGCCGTCCTTTTGGAGCGACTCGAGCCTTTCCTGTTCGGTCTGCAAAAGCTTTTCGAGCTCGGGGATCTTTCCATATTGGATCTCGGCCGCCTTGGCCAGATCGCCGGCCTGACGTGCCCGCTCGAGGTCGAGTTTTGCTCCCTCAAGCTGTTCTTTAGCGGCCCGCATCTTCTCGATCTCTTCTTTTTCCGATTGCCACTTCGCTTTCATCGCCGAAGATTTCTCGTTCAGATCGGCGATCCGACGCTCGATATCGTCGAGCCGCTCTTTTGATTTTTCATCGGTCTCGCGCGAAAGTGCCTGACGCTCGATCTCGAGCTGCAGTATCTCGCGCTCCAGGACGTCGATCTCCTGCGGCAGCGAATCGATCTCGATGCGAATGCGCGACGCAGCCTCATCGATCAGGTCGATCGCCTTGTCCGGTAAGAAACGATCGGTGATGTACCGGTTCGACAGCGTTGCGGCGGCGACGATCGCCGCATCCTTGATGCGTACGCCGTGGTGAACCTCGTAACGCTCCTTCAGCCCGCGAAGGATCGCGATAGTATCCTCGACCGTAGGCTCGCCGACATAAACCTGCTGAAAGCGCCGCTCGAGGGCTTTGTCCTTCTCTATATATTTTTGGTATTCGCCAAGCGTCGTCGCGCCCACCGCACGCAATGTGCCGCGGGCCAGGGCGGGCTTGAGCATGTTCGATGCATCGATCGCACCTTCGCTCGCGCCGGCGCCGACGAGCGTATGCAGCTCGTCGATGAAAAGTATTATCTGGCCCTCGGCCTTTTCGATCTCTTTAAGGACGGCTTTTAGACGATCTTCGAATTCGCCCCTGTATTTGGCACCTGCGAGCATGGAACCGAGGTCGAGCGAGACAAGCCGCTTGTTCTTTAGTGTTTCCGGCACATCGCCTGAGACAATCCGCTGCGCCAACCCCTCGACGATGGCCGTCTTACCGACCCCGGGCTCACCGATCAGGACCGGATTATTCTTGGTGCGGCG
>JAJNPX010000490.1 GCA_021155145.1 Acidisarcina sp.
GGAGAGGGCCGTGATTATCATGGGCAGTGCGATCGACGGGTCGCACGGTACAAATGCGGTCGTCGCGCCTTTGGCCAATTTGCCGAAACTGTTCGTGTGGTTGCTTGAGTACGACGGAGTCCGGCTGTCGAGCGGCACCGCATCGGTCGTGATGGCGATCGCATATTTATGGCCGCGCGGGTTCGTGCGGGTTATGTAAGACGAGGTCTCGGCGACGTTGATCATGCTCTGGCTGTTCGAACTGCCGAGCGTGATGATGGCCGAGTTGCGTGTCTTCTGGGCGATCTGCATCATCTCGATGGTGTCCTGGGTGGTGTCGAACGAGAGGTGGGCCTTCTTTTCGAACCGGGCGCGGGCGATGCCGACGGAAAGTTCGCTGGCGAGCAGGTCGGGGCAAAATACAGGTATCCGAGCCTTGTAGGCGGAGGTGATAATGCCGTCCTCATGCGCGATCTCGGCGAGCTCGCGTCCCATCAGAAGCAGGAATTCGCGGACCGCGTACGGCCGCGTCTGGTCGAGCTGGTTGATGACGCTGCCGACCCACTCATCGGCCTCCTGATATTCCTCGCGGTTTATCAGGACATCGCCGACGCGCATGACCTCGGCCCCGACGAGTTCGTCGTCGGCCATGCTCGGATGGCCCTGGAAGTGGTTGCGTCCCAATGTCTCGTGGATATCCTGGAAAAGAACGGTTCCCGACATCACCAGCACATCGACAAAGCGGTTCTTGATGACGTAAGCGAGGAGCCTCCGCATCCCGGAAGAGATCAGGTTACCCGACCCGCAGACATATATGGTCGAATTGTCGTCGAGCATATCCAGCCAGATGCGGTGTGCCTCCGCAAGCTGTCTTGCTCCAAATCCGGCTCCTTCCATCTTCTCGAGCAGCCCGGCGATGGAACGGTCGCGGTCGATCGCGACCGGCCGCGTCGGGACCGTGAGAAATTTTGAAGCCTTGCTTTTTTTCTGAGCTACCATGTTGATAGATTCTCCAATAAATTAGATCGAAATATATTTCGCGTCGCTCGCAAGCGGGCCGTTACTTGACGCCGCTCGGCTTTAAATATGTATAACTTTCCGCCTGATCCTGATAGAACTCGATCAGTTGATTGCCTTCCTTGGTAGACAATTGGCCATCTTTGATACGCGCCAAAATGGCCCTGCGAAACGTGTCATGGAGCTGTTCGGCGTCAAATCTCACCAGCGAGATCGAGTCGGCCAGCGTTGATCCATAGATAACCTTTTTAATGATCGGCCCGTCCTCGCCAATAAAAACATGAGCCTCGTGCGGCACGCCGAACAGGTTGTGATTATTTCCCATCACTTCCTGATAGGCACCCACCAGCATCATCGCAAGATAGTAGGGCTCACTTTTTGTGAGTTTGTGAAGCTCAAGAACCGGTTTGACATCGTGGAGATCCACAAACTTATCAACGATACCGTCGGAATCGCAGGTTATGTCACATAGGGTAGCATATTCTGTGGGCTTTTTGTTGAGTTTATGTATTGGAATGATTGGAAATAGCTGTTCCAGGGCCCAATTGTCCGGCATCGACCGGAACACGGAAAAATTGGCCAGATATTTGGCGCAGAGCAGCCGCCGAAGGTCGTCAAACTCTTCGGAAACGTACTTCTTCTGCTGTGCGTACTGGTCGGCCTTTTCGCAGACGTCCCAAAAAAGAACTTCTCCCTTTCCTTTGTCTTCCAGCGTGATCAGCCCCAGATTGAACATCGTGAAGAGTTCCTCGCGATGTTCGAGCGCGTCGTGATAGTACTCGCGATAGTTCTTGGCGTTTATCGTCTCGCGGAGATCGGCAAGTTCCTTGACCACTTGAGGGTCGTCCACGTCGACCTCCATGGGCGTGAGGTCCTCGACCACGGTCTCGATCTCATCCTGTATGTTCGTGACCAGGATAGCGTGGTAGGCCGAAAGGTACCTGCCCGATTCCTGAATTATGGTCGGGTGCGGCACGTTCTCATCATCGCAGACCGTCTTGATCACATAGATCACGTCATTGGCAAATTCGCGAGCGTTGTAATTTGCCGAAGATTCGAATGAGGTTCGCGAACCGTCGTAGTCGACCGCCATGCCGCCGCCGACATCGAGATACTCGACCGGCACACCCATCTGCCTGATCTTGGCGTAGGTCCGGGCCGCCTCCTTCATTGCGTTCTTGATCCGTTTGATGTCGGTAAGCTGCGAGCCTATATGGAAATGGAGCAGCCGCAGAAGATCGATCCTGCCCGCTTCCTGCAATTGGCGGATAACGTCGAGGATCTCGGTCGTGGTGAGGCCGAATTTGGCGGCTTCACCGCCCGATTTTTCCCATTTTCCAGAGCCTTTCGAGTATAGCTTGACGCGGACGCCCACCATCGGAAGTTTGGCATCGGGGTTTTCCGCCGTCACCTCTTCGACCAGTGCGAGGGTGTGGGTCAGCTCGCTCATTTTCTCGATCACGATAACGACGTTCTTTCCGGCACCGGCACCCGCAAAGGCGAGACGGATGAAATCGCGGTCCTTGAAACCGTTGAGTACGAGGAGGCTGTCTTTCGATTGTTCGAGGCCGAGTGCGGCGTAGAGTTCGGCCTTGGAGCCTGCCTCGAGGCCAAATCCGTACCGCGAGCCTTCTCGCAGATATTCTTCGATCACGGCCCGGTTCTGATTTACCTTCATCGGGTAAACACACAGATGGCCGCCATCATATTCGAATTCCTTGATCGATTTCTTGAACGCCGTCTGCAGGCGTCTAATCTGGCCGAAAAGGAGCTGCGGGAATCGAAGCAGGACCGGCGTGGATATGCCGCGTTTCTGAAGATCGTCGATTATCTCTTTTATATCAGCCTGAAAGCTCTCGTTGTCGGGCGAGATCACGACCAAGTTTCCCTTTTTGTTGGCGCCGAAATATCCGGCTCCCCAGTTTTCGATGCCGTATGTTTCAACGGTCTGTTCAAGGACAGAACTCAATTCGCGTTACCTCGGTCGTAAAAATTGAAAACACAGAACATTACGGAAAACCTAGAGTGTAATAAATAACGCCAAAAATTCAAACACATACTTAATACGCGAGGCCGCCCCAGATATTTCAAATCTGGCACAAGCGTTGCACTATAAGCGGGCGAGAGGCCCAGCGGGCGTACCCGGCCGGGCGACTAAGCTAAATGAATAGAAAGAGTTAGCTATATTACAAAGATCGCACCAAATAGAGGTTGTCAAATAGTGGTGTCAAAATCTGTCACTTTAACCGGTCATTTTGAGGGAAATATGAAACAACATAAATATCAGGACGGCTTTTCTTTGATCGAACTTCTGCTGGTCGTCGTCATCATCGGTATCGTAACGGCGCTCGCCATCCCGGCCCTTCAGAAGGGTATCCGCTCGGCTGAGAACGGAACTACCTTTGCGACGATGAGGACGATCGCTTCGACCCAGGTCAGCTTTTTTTCTCAGAATAATCGCTTCGGCCGGCTTCCAGAGCTGCAGGCAATGGTAGGAAACGGTATCGGCGTCACGACCGGCGACCGTGTGGTCCGCGGACGCTATGTTTTCGAGATGGCACCGGTGACCCCGACCGATGCGGAACTGGCGAATGAATATCAGATCTCGGCGGTCCGATCCGTGAGCGACGATATCGTTTACCGCTATGAGCTTGATCAGACCGGACGGATAACTCAGGTACTTCCAGCCGGCGTTGTCGAATAGCCGTCGATCCATCCTCCCATTCCTAATCCGCCCGATGCACCACCACCATGAATGTATTTGAAGACCTGATCGACGAGCTAAAGGAGGAGAACCTCCTTGAAGAGACGGTTATCGCACTCAACCGTGCAGCACACGAACGGCAGCAGGCGGCACCGCCGCCAAGCTCGCAAGTTCCCGAACGCCTTTCCGCCGAAGCTCAAACACTGGAAGCAGCGAATGCCGCTGCCGAACCGCTCGATCCACAGCTTGCCGACCTCAGCAGCTCATTGCCGCCGGCCGTCACGCCCGAGGACGAGCGCGAACTCTACAGGCGGCGGGCGATGGACGAGGTCTCAAGCCTGCAGATGGTCGAACATGTGCTCTCCGGGATCGAGCGCGAGCACATGAAGATGTCTCCGGCGGGCTACGACGACCTCAATGTCAAAAAGGCCCTGCACAAGTATCTGCAGGTATCCGCGTCGGTGAATTCGGATGAGCACTCCGAAGCCGAATATGCGCTCTTTCATGAGACGGAGAACTGGTTCTCGGCGCTTTCCAAGAGAGATTTCAACATATCGGTCGCCAACGTCAGGCGCTTCTGCGAAAATTCCCGGCCCGTTCTGAGCTCTCAGGCGCTAATGGCGATGGCCCGATTCTACCGGAATTCGCCCTTTGCGGAGTCGGTCCGCGGAAAGTTCGATTTCGTAATGACAAAGCTGTTCTCACGCGAGATCGGCGGCGATATGCGAAAGCTCCTGTTCCCGCGGATCGAGATGCTCGGCCATATACAGAATCTCTATTCGAACTGGGCCAGCCTTTCGCTTTCGGAGCCCGGTGAGGAGAATCGTTCGGTCGCCGAGGCGGTGCTCCGATTCGAGACCTTTGTAAAGGAAGCGCAGGATGCGCAGAGCTTCGACGAATTGATCTCGACCGACTTTTTTAACCGCATACGCCTCTTTAAGGAGGAGACGAGCGAGTTGTTCTTTGAGCCGGCCGTCACAGCCGCCGCCATCGAATGCAATGTCGGGATCGGGAACCGGTTCATCGAGCTCATAGAAAAGGAAAGAGAAGCGGCCAGCCATTCGAGCCTCGAGGAGCGGTACGGCTACACCCACGATACCGTTATCTCCAGTGCGGCCAGCAAGACATTATTTCTGCTGGATCTGCTTCGCGAGTCAAAGCACGAGACAGATGTCGAAGAGCTTACGAAAGAGAAGTTCGAACCCGTCGAGCGCCCCGCGATCAAATACGAACGGGCGCCGGTCGAAGAGGGGACTCCGACGGGTTTGGTCAGGATCAACAAATGGCTCGTTATCGCGACCATAGTCGTACTGATCGCGAGCATCGGCATCTATCTTTGGTCCGAATCCTCCGCAAGCTCTCAGACCGGCGTCTATGTCGCTCCCGGGGTCGACCTTGCCGATTCAGGATTAGAGAACCATCTCCGGGAGGCAAGCAAGACACGTGAAACGATGTATGCGTTGACACAGCCTTCGTGGGACGCCATGACCGATGACGAGAAAAAGGAGTTTCTGTTGAAGGCATTTGAGTTCGCGAAGTCAAAAGGCCTGAAACGTGTTAACTTTCTGAACAACAAAGGCAGAACCGTTGCCTTTGCGTCCGACACCCGCGTGGAAGTCTTCGCAAAACAGTAGCGACATTACATTTTTGTAACAGCCTGGTTTCAATGGCAACATA
>JAJNPX010000492.1 GCA_021155145.1 Acidisarcina sp.
ATCACGCGGCGGATGGGCAGGGTGTTAAGCGTGCGCGATCTATCGCGCACCTCCGCCGCACGAACCATAGGCTTTGTTGCCGCCGCGAGCCGTTTCTTGCCGCCCGCCTGCGAATAACCCGAAAAGGCGCACACGAATATCCAGAGGAGAAAGATCAGTCGTCTCATATTGCTTTTGTTTCCTTAAGTTAAGATCGGTGCCAAGTCTTGGCTAATGGATGATTCGAGATTCGGGATTGGTTGCTTGACGGTCCAGATCATTACACGATCGATGGAAGCAGTTAACGATTTGATTCTGTCAGAAGCCTTCGTACTTTTTTCAAGTTCATGAACATCTTTAAGGGATCGTCATTCATTGAGGTAAACCCGCGCTTTTCGTAAATTGCACGGGCTTTTTCGTTGACTGCCTGAATCTCGACAAGAAAAATGCCGATCTCCTCTGCAACTCTGGCGGCCCGTGCTAGTGCGTCGAACAACAGGATCGTTCCCAGGCCCTGATTTTGTACTCTTACGTCGGTCGCAAGTTTGCCGATCAGAATCGATGGCAAAGGGTACCGGGGAAGATGTGAGACAGGAGGTTCTTCAAATCTTACCGAACTGCTTGAAACTGTGTAATAACCGCAGATCTTTTTTGGTTCGTCCGGTTCAATGGCGACGTAAGTACGACCCAGCCCGCCTTTTGTGTTCTGAAGAGCAAACTTAGTTAAAAAGAAATTCTTCTTCTCATCACCGCAATCGAAACTGGACGTATCGTGATCGCCCGAAAGAAGTTCGACAATATACACTACTTTTTGATAACAAGCTTGCGGTGCAGTTCGGCAGCTTCGCGAAGTCCTTCACCGGGTTCGTCGTCCGCATCGAGCAAGCTTAACAGCAAGTCCCGATCGCGATTGGACAGGACAGTTGTATATTCCTTTTCAAGTACCGCGTTGGCCGATTCGATGAGTGACTCTGTTGCAAACTCGGTCAAACTCCGTCCTGAAACAAGCATCGCCTTTTCAATTAGCTGCTTCACGTCCGCGGCAATTCTAAAGTGGATATTCTCTGTTTTAGGGATAGTTGTCGCCATCTTAAGCCTCGATATACAGAGAATACCAAAATGTGTTGCCATTTGCAACACATTTTGGTGGTAATGGTCCTTCGCATTCGAGCAGCTAAAATTTCGCGTTGGCGGCGGCGACGGCTTTTTCGGCGGCGTCGGTCATGCCCTCGGCGGTTATGATGCCGATGCCCGATTCGGCGAGGACGCGGCGGCCTTCTTCGACGTTGGTGCCTTCGAGCCGGGCGACGATCGGGATAGAGACGCCGAGGTTCTTTACCGCGGCGACGACACCGTTCGCGACCATATCGGTCCGGACGATACCGCCAAAGATATTCACGAGTACGGCTTTCACGTTGGTGTCCGAGAGCAGGATCCTGAATGCCTGCTCGACGCGCTCCTGCGAGGCACCACCGCCGACATCGAGAAAGTTGGCCGGTTCGCCGCCGTGCAGCTTGATGATGTCCATCGTCGCCATCGCGAGGCCCGCACCGTTGACCATGCAGCCGATATTGCCGTCGAGCTTGATGTAGTTGAGGTCGTATTTCGACGCCTCGATCTCGAGCGGTTCTTCCTCGTTCAGGTCGCGAAGTTCGGCATATTCCTTGTGCCGGAACATCGCGTTGTCGTCGAAGTTGACCTTGGCGTCGAGCGCGATCAGGCGATCGTCCTTTGTGAGGAGGAACGGATTTATCTCGACGAGCGAGGCATCCATCTTCTCGTAGGCGTCGTAAAGCGAGAGCATGAATTTCGCCGCCTGATTGATCAGATGGCCGGGAATGCCGAGGCCGAACGCCAGCTTACGGGCCTGAAACGGCCGGAGCCCGACCGACGGATCGATCGTTTCCTTCAGGATCAGTTCGGGCGTTTCCTCGGCGACCTTTTCGATGTCCATCCCGCCCGCGGACGACGCCATAAAGGTGTTGCGTCCGGTCACTCGGTCGAGCGTGATGCCGAGATAAAATTCCTTGTCGATCGGCAGCCCTTCCTCGATAAGCAGTGTCTTTACCTCGCGGCCCTCGGGGCCCGTCTGATGCGTCACGAGCATCATACCGAGCATCTCGGATGCGATCCGCTTCGCTTCCTCGGGCGACTTGGCAAGTTTTACGCCGCCGCCTTTACCGCGGCCGCCCGCGTGGATCTGCGCCTTTACAACGACCACATCCGTGCCGAGTTCCTTTGCCGCTGCCTCGGCCTCTTCGGCGGTTCGCGCGACGATGCTCCGGGGCACCGGCACACCGTATTCCTTTAGGAGGGCTTTGCCCTGATATTCATGGATCTTCATAGCTTATTGGAAAAGAAAATCTTAGCTTTCGCACCGCTAAAAAGCAAAAGGCGCCGGGATCGACGCCTTTCCAGATGTCCGTTGGAACTCGGCCCCTAGCGGGTCAGTTTCACGATCAGCTTGAGCATCTTCCACTGGCCGTTCCGCTTTACGTATTCATATTCAAAGTTGGTCGGAATAGGCTTGGTGGGATACTTGCCATTGGCAACGAGAATGCTCAGGCCCTTTTCCGTCCTGATCGACGGTGAAGGCGAGAATTCCGGTTCCATCGAAACGGCCTTTGAAAGGATGGGCACGACCTGGCTTTTCTTTGCGACGAATTCCTTAAAGACATCCGCCATCTGTTCCTCGGTATAGGTGCTCTTGAAATCGGTCGAGGCCTTTTGGTAGATGTTCACAAAATCGCCCGAACTGATGGCGGCGGCAAAATCCGCGGTCGTTTCTTTTACGAGAGCTTTGAGCAACGCGTCGCCCGGCATCTCGCCGTCGTCATCCGAGGACGTAGAGGTGTTGAACGGATTGTCGCTGCTCGAGTTGCTTGTCGTACCAGAATTTGAAAGGTCGAACGTCTTGCCGCAATTACAACCAAGAGCGATCGACGCCACGACGGCAAGTGCGATGAGGCCATTGAGGCGGTTGTCTTTCCCCCGCACGATCGTTTCGATGATCTTCTTCATTTAGTGTCTCCAAGTTATT
>JAJNPX010000496.1 GCA_021155145.1 Acidisarcina sp.
TGCTGCTTCGGAAGAAACTAGCCGATGTTGCCAAGATCAATGTACGGGACGAGGTATTGGCCAAACTCATGGTCTTGGAATACTCGCATCTCGCTCGCTTCTACGAATTGAATGACTGGCAGGCGAGAGAAGAAGGCAGACCGTCAACACTTCGAATGTTGGAGATGGCCGCCCTTGGAGGCGATGAGGGCACGACAGAAGAGGACAGTCCTTCGGAATGGAAAACTCCGTCGTTGCAAAAATGGTTGCAAATGGACCCGCCTCTTGGCGATGTGGATCTACGTGATTATTTTTGGCTGGCTCGCGATCGAACAAGCTCGACCCTTGCCGGGGTCAACATGGTTTCACCTCTTGTCAGGCGCCTGTATACAAGCATCATGGAAGGCAACGACGGTGAGCAGGAGGTAGCGGCAAAGGAGGCCGAATCACTTGAAGATTCGGATCGGGAAGCATTGCTTGGACTGCTACAGCAGCATCTATCCCGCCATCCTTCGGAACTTACCGGATATAACGCGCTGTTGAAGCTCGACGACGCCAAGGTGTCCGGCTCAGCCCGTCTGTTGCTGGATACGGTTAAGAACGGATCAGCTGATGCAATTCCGGCAGGGATCGCGATGAAGCTAAAATTTCTCGGTCAAGGGGATGGGACTTTGAAAGAAGAGATAACGCGTTTGTTGACTCACCACGTTGAGGCTTCTCCACAAACAGCATTCGGCAGGGCCGCAAAGACGGCGTTGAAGTAATGGGAACATCAAAAGGTTACGGAATGCCAACAGGCGGTGCATGGACGCCGCTTAAGAGCGAAGCGAGCAGATTTGTCAAAGAGATCGGCAGAGCACCAAGCGGCTCCGCCAGCCCGACACACGCCTCTCCTGAACGGTTGCTTGGACGCTACATCGAAGCATTTGGGGGATCCAGAAAAGTTTCGTCGGGACGAGGTGGAGGAACCGGTGGTCGTGTTGGCCGGGCTGCAGGCAAAGCCGGGGGTATACTAGGAGGCTTTCTTTCTAGTGTAAGCAGCCAAGGTTTAGCCGCCACTTTGCGCGAGATTGAACTCTCCGATCTGGTAGGCAAATCGGCGGCTGATGTCGCGAGCGGATTGCTTGACGCATTCACCGACCCGGCCAACACCCTCGACGATGAGGCTGTAAGGACAGCTCTTTCCGAACTCCTGTCGGGAATGCTCGAATCTGCAAAAACCCCCGAAGAGGTCGAAACAGTATTCACCGAGGTCATAAATGAACAAGGCGTGACCAAGATTCTGGCCGATTTTTTTGGTAAATACCTTTATCGGATATTCATTCGCGACTTCTATGAAGGTTGGCAGAAAAGAGTCGGTGCGGCTCAGGCAAATCAAAAACTTCGAGAGGTAAAAGACTACATCCTTTCAGCTATTAGATCGAAGTTCGCCGGCGAAGAATCGACGAACAAAAACTGGAGTGGCAACGATGGTTTGCGGCTCAGCCAAGAGATTATGAACGATACGTTGTTCGTATTCGCGATCGCACAATGAAGATAGATATTCGCATAGATGAACATAGTAGACGGGAAGACGGGCTTTCTCGGATATTGGTTGAAATTCCGGGCGGGGATGTTCCACGCGAACTCGACATATCGTTCGCTGAATTGTTCAACCGCTGCCGTGTCCCAGACGAGTTGGTTCTGGATCTCCTGATCGTTGCCAGTCTGACGTATGTTGTCGACAAGAGCGTTCCAAGAACTTCATCGTTTGATTCTTGGACACGCGAACTCAGCATCGAGTTCCCGGTCGCGGAGCCCACGCGTTGGAGAGTAGTTTCCGGAAATCTCGAACGGACCCTCAACTTTCTTACCGGGGATCTATGGAAGATCTCTTTCAGGAAAAGAAAGCCCGGTCTTTTTATTGAGCCGTCAAGAGAACGGAAAAGAAAGCCGCTTCCGGAAAAACTTGAGAATATTAGAGCTGTCTGCTCTTTGTCAGGCGGGACGGATTCTCTTGCCGGAGCAATCGGGCTCTTGGAGGAAAAAGGGGAGGGAGTAATCCATTTGATCGGACATTACGACGCTCCGGGGGCAAAAAAGGCTCAACAGCAGCTGTTCTCAAAAATCGCCGACGCCTATCCTGAAATGGCTCACCTTACGCAAGTTCGAGTCAGTCATAAACCGGTAAAGGCAAAGGAATCCACCTTAAGAAGCCGCTCCTTTGTTTTCATGGCGATCGGGATCTTTGCAGCGAGAGCAGCAGGCGAAGAAATACCTGTTTATATGCCCGAGAACGGGTTTATTGCAATGAACCTTCCGCTGACTCCAGCTCGGGCAGGTTCTTGTAGTACCCGAACGATGCATCCATTTTATCTCGATAGGCTAAGAGAAACGCTATCGGGGTTAGGTATTCGAAATCCGATCGCAAATCCGCTTGAGTTGAAAACCAAAGGAGAATGTCTGACGGAAAGTTCGAACTTTCGGTTATTGCGGTCGGCGATTGATGACTCGGTCTCATGTTCTCATGGAACTCGAAAGCAGACGTGGGTACGGAGGTCTAAAGAAATAAGAAACTGCGGGTACTGCGTTCCATGTATCGTCAGACGCGCCGCGATGTATAAAGCGGGGATGGATCGGGGAGACCAGTATGGTCTAGATATTTGTACCGGAGAGATCAAACACGATGACGAGAACGACCGGGCAAATGACTTGAGGGCGGTGGTCAATCTGATTGTCAGTGGTAAATCGATCGTGGAGATCGAGAGAGAGATAATCGCAGTTGCTGCGGTAGATCGGCTGACCGAAAGAGCGAAAGTTATTGAGAGAGGCGTTAGCGAGATACGTACGCTTCTGAGCGAGAAGGGTAATAAAGAAGTTCGCCGTGCGATCGGGACTTAGTA
>JAJNPX010000501.1 GCA_021155145.1 Acidisarcina sp.
TGAAGGAAATGCCCTGGTCGTCCCACTTCACCTCGGACGAGGCGTCACGGATCGTCTGCTGCGAAGCGGTCAAAGTGGGTTTGTCCACCTTAGAGTCCGACGTTGTCGACGAGTTTGAGGTTGAGTTTCCCGGGTCCGCATTCGCTCCGCCGGTCATCTGTTTTAGCCTGTCACCGATACCGCAAAAAGTCATTGCAAAGGTCAGCACACCGAAAGCAAACAAAGATCTCATCAATTGGCCTCCATTTGGATTTGTTGGTCGCGGATATTTTCACCGCATTCAAAGGTAATTGCAACCGCTTCATCTGTCGAGGTCTCGATTTGGTATATTAAAGACCAATCAGGTATGCACACTCCGCAGCTTTTCTCGGATCTCTTGATGATCTTGCTGGTCTCGGTGCCGGTCGCGTTCATCTGCTTGCGCGTAAAGCTGCCGCTTTTGGTCGGCCTGATGCTCACGGGCATGGCGATCGGGCCCTACGGCCTCGGCCTTATCAAAGAACTTGAGGGCATAGAGATCCTGGCCGAGATCGGCGTGATGCTTCTGCTCTTTACGATCGGGCTCGAATTCTCATTGAAGCGGCTGGGTACGATGAAGCGCCTGGTCCTGCTTGGCGGAGGGCTTCAGGTTTTTGGCACGCTAGCGGTCGTGGCCGCGGTCACGGTAATGGTCGGCCGCCCGTTGAAACAGGCTATATTCTTCGGGTTTCTCGTAGCGCTCTCAAGCACGGCGATCGTTCTGAAGTCCTACGTGGACCGGCATGAGGTCGATGCGCCTCACGGGCGAGCCGGTGTGGGCATCCTGTTGTTTCAGGACATCAGCATTGTATTTATGCTGCTGGCGATACCGCTGCTTGGGGGTGATGATGTCGTCAGCTTTGCAAAGATCGCGATCGATCTTGGTTCGGCACTCCTTGCACTTGTCGGGATCGTAGCCGGGGCCTGGTTTCTGCTTCCAAAATTCCTCCAAAAGGTCGTATTGCTCCGCAGCCCGGAGGTGTTTTTGCTGACAATAGTCCTATTTGTTTTGGGGATGTCGTGGGTCACTTCGCATTTCGGCCTCTCGCTCGCCCTTGGCGGATTTATCGCCGGCGTCGTGCTTGCCGATACCGAATATAGCCATCAGGTGACGACCGAGGTCTCGCCATTTCGCGATGTTTTTAACAGCCTCTTTTTCGTCTCGATCGGACTCCTGCTTTCACTCGGGGCACTGATCTCGAATATCGGCATTGTCCTCCTGCTGGTTGCCGGACTCATCGTGTGCAAGGCGCTCCTCGTTTGGGCGATCATTCGTATTCTGGGATATCCGCAGCGAGTCGCGGCGATGACCGGCCTTGGGCTCGCACAGATAGGCGAATTCTCATTCGTTCTGGCAAGATCGGGCAAGGGTGTTGCCCTGCTTTCCGAGAACGATTACCAGGTCTTTCTGGCCGCATCGGTGCTGTCAATGATCGCAACGCCGTTCTTGATCGCTGCGGCACCGAGCATCGGCATGTTCGTGCAGTCGGTACTCAGCGACGGACGGGACAGCGACATCGGAAACGTCGAGGACGAAGCGATCCATCTCACCTCGAGCGGGGGCGTGCAGCAGCATGTGATCATAGTCGGATACGGCCTGAACGGGCGCAACCTAGCCCGAGTCCTGCGGGCGGTGGGCATCCCCTACGTCGTGCTCGAATTGAATGCCGAATCGGTCAGGCGGGCAAAAGCCAAAGGCGAAAAGATCAATTTTGGCGATGCTACACGCCGGGAGGTGCTGAGCCATGCCGCGATCGACAAGGCATGGTCGCTCGTGCTCGCGATGTCGGACCCGCACGCCGCCCGACGAACCGTGAAGCAGGCACGGATGATGAATCCCGACGTCTATATCATCGTCCGCACGCGGTATGTTGCCGAGATCAACGAACTCTATTCGCTAGGCGCCAACGAAGTGATACCCGAGGAATTCGAGACCAGTATCGAGATCTTTTCAAGGGTGCTGCAGAGGTACGGAGTTGCCCGAAACGTGATCGAGAACCAGATCGACAACGTCCGACGCCAGGGTTACGAAATGCTTCGAACGCCGGGTCCGCTGCCTGAACCGATGAGCGGAATGAACGTCGCTCTCGACGCTGCCAGCACCGAATCGATAAAGCTCGAGGCCGATTCGCCGGTGATCGGAAAGAACCTTGGTGATCTTGACCTAAGGGGCGAGACCGGTGCCACGGTGATCGCCGTCGTTCAAGATGGTAAGACGACGATAAGCCCTGGAGCGAGGTTCAAATTCTCCGAAGGCGATACGGTCGTCCTTTTGGGCTCTGCCGAGAAGTTGAGCCGGGCGATCAATGTTTTTCAGCCGGTTAACCCTGCGTCTGCGGGATTTAACGCCTGATCAACGATTAAATTGCAAGTTGGCCTCCTTTTCTCCGTTCACTTGCTGAACACAATATCTCTCAAGGCAAGTAACACACGTGAAAAGGAGCAATTTATGAGGTTGAACAAGTATTTACTGGTCCTCGCGGCAGCAATTCTCGCCGCCTCCTCCGCAGTGACGCTGAGCGCACAAAATGCGTACCGCGTCTCCGCACCATATTCTTACAAGAACCTGACCATCTTTCTGATCCACGGAAAGAACGAGACGAACAAGAAGAACATCATCACCCTGCAGGAGGCGATGAAGCTAAACATCTTCAAGGTGTATGAAACGTCGGACGTGAACGAACTTTTGGTCGAGAATATATCGAAGGAGTTTGACGTATTCATACAGTCGGGCGATATCGTCAAGGGCGGGAAACAGGATCGCGTGCTGGCGATCAGCGTGATAATACCGGCCCGGTCGGGGCGAGTTTCGATAGAGGCATTTTGCGTCGAATCGGGCCGCTGGGAAAAGCGGAAAGGCGAAGATGTGCAGCAGTTCTCATCATCGGAAGAACGCATAGTCTCGAAAGATCTTAAGGTTGCGGCGAATGGCGCGCGCTCGCAGCAGGAGGTATGGTCAAAGGTGGCCGAGGCACAGAAACGACTGTCCGCAAACACAGGGGTCGATGTCACGGCGAACGGGTCTTCGACCAGCCTTCAACTCGCGCTCGAGAACGGAAAAGTTGCGGCCTCCGCGGACGAGTACGTGAAAAAGCTTGGCGGCCTCATACGCGGCAAGACCGATGTGATCGGCTATGCCTTTGCCGTCAACGGCGAGATCAACAGTGCCGACATTTACGTTTCGAATCACCTTTTCGCGAAACTCTGGCCGCGAATGTTGAAGGCCGCCGCCGTCGAGGCCGTCGCGGAAGGTGATCGTGGAACTCGAACATCCGTGAAGCCTGAAGCGATCTCCGGCTTTCTTTCCGAAGCCGAAAAGGGCCGCGCCAAAGAGAGGCCGACCACTGCGAGTTCAAAGATCGTCACGCGCGAGGCCGACGGTAATGCCGTGTACGAGGCTCGCGATAGATCGGACGCTGTGATCCACCGAAATTATGTGAAGATCGATTGACTCTCCCTGTTCCTCCAACGCAAAAGTGGCCGGGGATGGTCGTCAGTAAATTGACTTTCCCCGGCACTTTTTGCGTCTGAATGAATATGAAACTGCTTATCACCTCGATCCTTTTGTTTTCGGCGTTCAGCGTCTCTGCTCAGATCCGCACGTTCAAATGGAGCGATGAGCTGTGTGATTTTTCGGCGACGTACGACGCTAAGAAATATACCGAGGCACAACTGAAGAATACCCGCCGGCTCCTCTCT
>JAJNPX010000046.1 GCA_021155145.1 Acidisarcina sp.
ATATCGACCCTCGTCCAGGGGATCACGTCGTTCGCTCTCTCACAGATCCTTGGTGTCGCCGCCCAACGGGCGATAACGGAGATGAGAAAGCGGGTACAGTCTCATATTGAGCGGCTTCCAATATCTTTCTTCGATTCCACCCAGAGCGGTCAGTTGATCTCCAGGATTATGAATGACGCAGAGGGGATCAGGAACCTGGTCGGTACCGGCCTTGGACAGATACTCGGAAGCGTCGTTACAGCAACGATCGCGATCGGCGTTCTGGTTTATCTTAATTGGCAGCTGACACTTGCGACCCTCGTAGTTCTACTTATATTTGGGGCAGCCTTGTTTTATGCCTTTAAGGTGCTTCGGCCGATATTTCGTGAACGCGGAGAGATCACCGCCGAGGTAACTGGCCGGTTGGGAGAGAGTCTGGGAGGAATTCGGATCGTTAAGGCATACACGGCAGAAAAACGGGAAGAACTGAGTTTTGCCCGCGGCGCCCACCGATTGTTCCGGAATATCGCAAAATCGGTAACCGGTGTGTCTGCTATCAGCTCGTTCTCAGCGATCATAATTGGTGCCGTGGCCGTTGTCATGATCGTGATCGGTGGAAATGCGGTTCAGACAGGCAGTATGACGCTTGGCGATTTTCTAATGTACATTTCGTTCACATTTTTGCTGGCCATGCCTGTCGTCGAGTTGACCTCGATCGGTACCCAGATCACGGAGGCTCTGGCCGGACTCGACCGAATCCGCGAGGTCATGGCAATGACGACTGAGACCGACCAGGACGTTCAAAAACCTCCTCTTCGCTCGGTCGAAGGCGAGATCGATTTCGAGAGTGTCGAATTCGAATACGAGGAAGGCGTTCCGGTGCTGAAAGGCGTGTCGTTTCATGCAGAGGCCGGTTCGACAACCGCACTGGTTGGCTCAAGCGGCTCAGGCAAGTCCACGATCCTTAGTCTTGTACTCAACTTCATCCGCCCGACTAAGGGAATGATCAGGATCGACGGAAAAGACCTGCAAAGCGTGAAGCTACGGGACTATCGGAGCAAGCTGGGTGTGGTGCTGCAGGACAACTTTCTCTTCGACGGCACCATACTGGACAATATTAGATTCTCAAATCCACAGGCGAGCCTCGCTGAGATCAAGAAAATTTGCCAGGTAGCGAATGCCGACGAGTTTATCGAAAAGTTTCCGAATGGATACGATACCGTGGTCGGTGAACGGGGGGTGAAGCTATCCGGCGGCCAGAGACAGCGCATTGCGATCGCCCGTGCATTGCTTGCCGATCCACGGATATTGATACTCGATGAAGCTACTTCTTCTTTAGACTCCGAAAGTGAGGCGTTGATCCAGGAAGGGCTGAACAATCTGCGAAAAGGGCGAACGACGTTCGTGATCGCTCATCGGCTCTCGACCATTCGAAGCGCTGATCAGATACTTGTCGTCGAATCCGGCGAGATCCTCGAACGCGGAACTCATGCCGAATTGATAGAGATCAACGGCCGCTACAAACAGCTGTACGACAAACAATATCGTTTTGAACAAAACCTATTTGTAAATCCGGGCGAAGATTTTACGAGCAGACCGTCAGAGTCGGCAGCCAAATCTAGGCTTTAGCAGCGTTATTTACCTTAGTTCATCGTAAAGAATACTCCGTAATGAGGGATAGATGTCGACATTCTCTACTGCACGCAGGACGATCTGGAACATCGGTTTGATGAACGGTAAAAAGTAAGTCTTTCCACGGTTCGCGGATTGAAATGAGAAAGTGCCTACCGCTTTCAAACAGCGCTGTATCGTCTGAAGCCGGAATTCAGCGGCGAATGAAGCTTCGTCGAGAGGTTCGAATCCGAGTTTAACTCGACTCTCAAGAAACCTCTCCCGTTTTTCGGCAAGCCATTCGGGGCTCGGTGGTTCGAGAACACGGTCGAGGAGAAGCGAAACGAGGTCGTAAGTCGGCGAGCCGATCCGGGCGTCCTGGTGATCGATGATGCGAAGATCGCCTTTTTTGTCGAGCATCAAATTAGCCGCATGAAAATCACGATGGCAGAGAACGCTCGCCCTCGTTTCCAACTCGCGCGCGAGTGCAGCGAATTCGGCCGTCACCGCGGCGTCGGTTCTTGCGTCAAGCGGCTGTTGTTTCAACGTCGTAAAGTAGTGTGTCTTAAAGAAATCTAATTCCCACGACAGCTTTTCTGCGTCAAATCTCAGTCGCGATGCAATAGACTTCGTTTCAAACGCAGTTTTTGTTGCTGCTTGAATTCTCGGTATCAGGTCGATCGCTGCGTTCACCAACTCATCACGACGAGCCGGTGGAGAGTCCTTGATCTCATCTCTTAATATCCGGTCTCCGAGGTCTTCGATAATGATAATACCGAGTGACTCGTCAAAATCGAGGACTCGGGCAACCGGCAAATCACAAGTTGAGAACAGTTTTGTTACATCGAGATAGGGCTGCTCAGCCGCGATGAAAGATTCCGGATAGACACATGCGATCGCGGATTCACGTTTCCATGAGATACGAAAGTACTCTCGGGTCGAGGCGTCCGGAGTCAGCTGATCGATCTGAGGGGATTCGCCGCGATATGCAAGGAACTGCTCGAGACGTTCTAAGAAATCCGACATACTTAGGACAAAAGTGACCTTCGCTCCAACGGCGGAATCAGGATAACCATTTAACTCAGCGGAACGATGTAATTCTTACCCCGGATATAACCCTTAAGAGCTTTTTCCGGAATTTCGTCACAAGTCCGAACCATTTCCGCGAGTACGATGGCGGCGTTCTCGTAATGCTCTCCAGCCTCGATCGTCACGCCGTCCGCGATGATCGTTCGGTATAGTTTCACATTGTCTGAGACCGTCACGTTGTCCCAGAGAACCGAATCCTTAACGCTCGCCGATGGTCCGACCTGGCAATCCTTGCCGATAAAATTCTCGGCTCCGTTGAGCATTGCAAGGCTAATATCAAGGTAACGCGGAATCGTCGAAAGTTCGAACCAATCGGCATTCGAAATGTGGGCCGCGATGCATTTGCCATCCTTTATCGCCGGTATGTAGAAGCTGGGCACGATGTCCGAGTAGACCCCATGGGGAATGTATTCGAATACCGTCGGCTCCAAAATATGAATGCCGGTGAACATTAGAGGATTCTCGGCTGGATGATCACGGTCGCGGATCTCCGCTTCGTTGAGGGGACGGGCAAAGTCGCCAAACCCTGTAACCAGGCCATTATCGGTCTCGACCACGGTGAATTTTTCCCGCTTGGTATTCGGCTTCAGGACCATTGTTGCCACCGCGCCGCTCGACCGATGGGTCTCGATGGCCGCACTTATGTCGATATCGGTGATGATCTTTCCATTGACGATCAGGAAAGTCTCGTCATCCAGAAGGTGACGGGCATTGTCCAGAGCTCCCGCTGTCCCAAGAATCGACGGGGCTTCGATACTGTATTCTATACGTACGCCGAAGCGAGACCCGTCGCCAAGTGCTTCGATAACGGAGTCCGGTTGGTGGTGGAGATTTACCACGATCTGGTCGATGCCGAAACGTGCCAAATACTCCGCGACGTAACCGACCAACGGCTTACCAAGAAACGGTATTGCGGGTTTTG
>JAJNPX010000507.1 GCA_021155145.1 Acidisarcina sp.
AATAACTACAGTTATAGGTTAACAGGTCGATAGCGGTAGACGTGTAATAGTTAAGTAAGAGTCGCGGGCAATGTGTGAGTTGCAGGAGCTGTATGGAGTGCCGGCACGCGGCTTTTCATCCACCTCAAGAAAAATGGACGCCGCACATGCGGCCCGCCCTACCCAGTGTAGCGATGTATCTATTTGCTGGTGTTGCGAAGGCGTTTGACGAACTTCGTCACCCTGTCGTGCTTGGGTTCGTAGAGAAAAAAGCTGCCGTCCAGAGTGCCCAGGTATGCATCGAGATTCAGGTCCTTGGCAAGGGTCTTATCCTCTTCTGAGAATTCGTTGTACTTCATCTCCATCCCGCCGGCCCGGAAGTTCGGATGTGTGTGGTAATACGCGACGGGCATGGAACCCTCAGGGCATCCGCGGTTGAGCTCCCACTGGCCTACATTGACCGTGTTGCCGAATCCTTGCGTGCGCGGCTCAGTCGCGCCGAACGTCTTCTCTTTTTGGTAGATCATTCCGCCGTATTCGGCTCGCTCCTCAATCGACTTCGCAAGGCATGAATTGAGCGCCTTTCGGGCAGCTTTTTCGATGGCAATATCTCTCATATCAACATAACTACGCGAATTTTGTTTCCGAAGAAGATCAGGTTCTTAGTTGCCTTCGACCCTGTCGTACTCGATCTCTTTGCCGCCGTCGGGGACCTAACAATGAAGACGCGCACACACGGTGAAACGGCGCCGGAAAGGGCAGGTGCGCGCGAAGATACAGATCGCGCCCACGCCGCCGGGTAAGTGATATAATGAAAATATGCGGTTAAACGTGGGAATAGCGTTCGTCACCGGACGTAAGCATTTTCAGAATGTGCTCCGTTCTTACGTGAATAACTGGCTCGAGCAGGGCCTGATAGGCGACATGCGGGTCCGCCTTCATCTTTTTGTCGTTTACGACACGACGTACTCGAACACCGTCGCCAGCGATTACAGAAATATCCCGAAAGATGTGTCGGCATTGGTCGATTCGGTAAATTTCTTTGGCGGCAGCGCGCTCGCCGAAGAGAGGCAAAAGCTGACGCGCGAGGGGCTGATCGACGATTGGGAAGGCGACCTGTTGTTTGGCGAGGGATATGCTAAGAAACGGAATGCGGCACTCTACTTTGCCCTTAAGAAGGGAATGGACCGCCTGCTCTTCATTGATGATGACGAGTACCCGCTTGCAGTAGTCAAGAGTTCCTCGGGCCGTCTGGCCTGGATGGGACAGAGCATACTCGACACTCACCTCAATTTCGGCGGCTCCGCCGATATCACTCACGGATATCACTGCGGCTACATTTCGCCGATACCGAAGATCGATTTTGACGATGTGCTGTCAGAGCGGGATTTTCGGTCATTCATCGAGGCCACCAGCAACGACATCATCACGTGGGAGAGTGTGAAGAACACCGTGATCCGCAACAACGGAGTGACCTACGCGGACAGTTCGATAATCGAGCGAAGCAAGTCGTCTGAGGTTGCCGAGGTGATGGGGATGAAGTTCATCTCAGGCGCCAACCTCTGCTTTAATCTGGAGCGGATCAAGAAACTGCCGGTCTTTTATAACCCGCCAGGTGCCCGCGGCGAAGATGCATTCATGAGCACGACCTTGTCGGAACACAAGGTGGTAAAGGTCCCGTGCTACACGTTTCACGATGCTTTTCTGGAATACCGCAATCTGCTTACCGGCGTGCTGCCGACTCGCTTGACCGGCGTCAATGCCCGCTCGGCACCGGTAAGGCAGCGATTCGTAAGAGCAGCGATCGGCTGGATCCGATATAAACCGCTGCTTGTTTACATAACGCAGCCGGAGAATTACGATCACGTAATCGGGGATATGCAGCGAAAGCTCGAACACGTTATCCCAAAGCTCTGTGCGTATTTTGATACGAACCAGTTCGAACAGATCGGCAGCGAACTCATCCGCTACGACCGAAACGTCCGCAGGCACTACAAGGCTTTTCAGGCTACTCGAAATGCGTGGGCAAAAGTGACCGGGACTCGCGAAGTATCGGTCTCCCGTTAGCACCGCCGCGCTCCTGGACCGGGATAATTCTCGTCCTCTCTTCTACCTGATCATTCCCTCGATCGCCTCGCAAAAGCGCTCAAGCTGTTCGAGCGTCGTAAAAATATTGGGCGTGATCCGTATCCCCGTAAACTCTTCGTGGTGGATCGGCGTCGCGATGATGCGGTGCCGGGACATCAGCAGATCGGTCACCTGTTTAGGGTCGCGGCCGTTGATGTTGAAATTCGCTATCGCACAGTATTGTGTGGGGTCAAACGAGGTATTGAAACTGATCCCTTCGGCGTTGCTGAGACGGGTCATCCAATAAGACGTCAGATACCTGAGGCGCTCCTCTTTGCGCTTGGCACCGATCGCTTCGTGAAATAAAAGGGCCTCACCGATCGAGAGGCGTGTGGCCGATGAGTGTGTGCCGATCTCTTCGAATTTTCTGATGTCGTTCTTGAACTTGTCGTCTGACGCCATAAGGGCCCAAACGTTCGGGATCCGCTCCTTTCTGACATACAGAAAACCGGCTCCCTTTGGCGAATAGAGCCATTTGTGAAGCGAGCTGCCAAAATAGTCGCACTGCAGATCGTCGCGTTTGAAATCGAGCTGAGCGAGCGAATGCGCTCCGTCGACTATCACCTCAATGCGGCGTGCACGCGCCATTTCACATATCTTTCGCACAGGCATTATCTGGCCTGTGATATTGATCTGATGTGAGACGAGGATGAGCTTTGTTTTTGGCGTTATCGCCGACTCGAGCGCATCGACGATATCGTCGACGTTCTTTGGCGCGATCGGTATCTTTACCAGCTTCACACGCGGGCCCTCGCGCAGCTCTCGCTGCCGCAGGGCGGTGAGCATACGCGGATAGTCCTGCGTCGTTGCGATCACCTCGTCCCCGCGTCTCAGGTCGATGCCGAAAAGCAAGATCTGAAGCGATTCCGATGCGTTTCTCGTGATCGCGACCTCTTCCTTATCGCATCCGAAAAGTCCGGCAAGGCCGGCCCGGATGGTTTCAGCCTGCGGCTCAAGCATCTGCCACATCGTAAATGCCGTTGCGTCTTCCTGCTGCTTATAGCGGAGAAATGCTTCGGTGACCATTCGCGGGCTCGGGCTCGTCCAACCACTGTTCAGATTGAGATTGGTGCGGTCAAGCGCGAACGCCTTCGCGACCCGGGCCCAATATACCTCTTCGCGTGCGGCAAGAACGGGTGAAAGCGACTCATAACCTATCTGAGCGTCCACGACCTCGCGGTAAAGTTCTGCGACCGTGGAGGACAGCAAAGCCATAAGGCCGAGGCCCTTTCCTGCTGAACTCAGAAGCTTTGCGCGCGAAAGTTTTGATGCGGGGTTCATCTTTACAGTAAGAATGATCAAGCGTAACAATCGTTCGCCGTTTAGTATAATCGGCGATCTCGGTCGTCACGTCATCGCTTCGTACTCTCTAGTCCGCAAACGCAACGCTCAGTTGTTTCAGTGGCATCGACTGGCGCGTGTCCAGATCGGTTGAGTATTCGCGGTTGACGTAATTATAGAGGATGTCACGCTGTTGAGGTTTGAATCCGGCTTCGGCGATCTGGTAACGGAGGTCGCGCTCGTTGGCCTCATTGTTGGCACCGGCGGCGGAGACGACGTTCTCTTCGATCATGATCGAGCCCATGTCGTCGGCGCCGAATCGGAGAGCCGCCTGGCCAAGGCGAATGCCCTGTGTCAGCCACGACGCCTGGATGTGCTGGACGTTGTCGAGAAATAGCCGTGAGACCGATAGCATTTTTAAGTAGTCAATACCGGTCGGCTCTTCGGTTATTTTGCGGCCAAGTGCTGTGTTCTCGCGTTGAAACGTCCACGGAATGAACGCCGTGAATTCACCGTAATTCGGATCGACAGCTTTGTTTGCCAGTGCCTCGTCCTGGACCTGACGCACGCGTTCCAGGTGGCGGACGCGGTGCTCGATCTTATCGCCGATACCGAACATCATCGTCGCGGTCGAGATCAGCCCGACCTTGTGAACCGCCCGCATCACATCGAGCCATTCCTGCGTTGTGCATTTGGTCGATACGCGTTTGCGAACCTCGTCATCGAGTATCTCGCCGCCGCCGCCGGGCATCGAGTTAAGGCCTGCGGCTTTCAACCGACGCAGGATCGTCTCGTAATCGAGCTTTGAGATCAGCGAAATGTTGTGGATCTCGGGCGGTGAGAAGCAGTGCAGTTGGAACGTCGGGTACTTTGCGTGAAGTGTACGAAGCAGGTCCTCGTACCACTCGATATTAAAATCGGGATGCAGGCCGCCCTGCATAAGCACACCGGTGCCGCCGAGTTCGATCGTCTCGTCAATGCGTTTGCAGATCTCTTCGATCGAATGAACGTACGTGTCGGGCTTGCCGGGCCGTCGATAGAACGCACAGAATGTGCAAACGACGTTGCACACGTTCGTATAATTGATATTTCGGTCGATGATGTACGTCACGACATCGCCCGGATTTTTTCGCTGACGGATCTCGTCCGCCGCGACGCCGATGCGGGCAATATCGTTAGATTCGAGCAGAGCGGTGCAGTCGTCGGCGGTGAGGCGTTCGCCGTCCAGAACGCGATCCAGGATTGGCTGAATATTACTATCCATTCGTCTATAATTTTAGCAAATAATGCCCAAACCGGTTAGGTTCGGATCGAAACTTGAGGTTATGGACAGCGACCCGCCATGGCATATCCTGCGATTCTCAAAGACTAAGGTCGCCGATCTGCGATGCGCCTCGCTTGTTCCGCAGGATCTAAAAGACGTGAAGAATGGTGAAACCAGCCAAGTTCAATGCGGTTCTTACGAAATCCCCGGTCGAATCCGGCTGGCATTTCATTCCCGTTAAAGCGAAGATCGGCAAACGGTTCGAAAAGAAGAACGGTTCGAGGCGCGTCGTCTGCACGATCAATTCAGCCGAGTCGTTTCAATGCGCATTGATCCCCTGGGGCGAGATATTTACGATAATCGTCAACAAGTCCAAACGGGATAAGCTCGGCATCGCGGCCGGCGACAAAGTGTCTGTCGAGCTGGCAGCGGACGAAAGCAAATATGGCCTGCCCATGCCCGAAGAACTCCAGGAAGTTTTAGATCAGGACCCTGAAGGTGATCAGCTCTTTCATTTGCTTACACCAGGAAAACAGCGCTCGATACTTTATTTCGTCGGCAAGGTCAAAGACATCGACAAACGAATACACACGGCTTTGATCTTTATCGACCACATCAAGAAAAACAACGGCAAGATCCTGCCCCAAGAGCTTCAGGATGAACTGAAGCGACCCATGATCTAAATTCATCGCGCCATCCATCAAAGTTCCAAAATGAACCCGTTCAGGTCACTTTGAACGCTCCTCTCGCCTCGGTGTGATACAGAATGCGTCCCTTTACCGCGTTTAATAGTTTGGAACACGATTTGCGATATAGGTGATCGGGAATGGAAAGACGCGAACAACAAATTGGAACGACCGACCTTGGGCTGCTGGTATTTGTGCTGGTAGCGGGTTGGCTGCTGCTCTTCTATTCCGGCCTTTTCTAGGCCCTAGACAAAGACCGTCTCCCGCACCGTTTCTATCAGGCCGGACTTGGCGGCCAATTTGAAAAAACGCTCCATACCGGCCCGCATCGAATCGTCGGGCGAATACGAGATATTCTCGGAAAGATAGATAAGCATCTCTTCTTTTCCGAGGCCTATCTCGCCTTGATAATTTGCTGCGATCTCAGAAAGGTGTTCGAGGCCCTCGTCACGGGCGGCGGCGAAATGGATAGGGCTTTGGTCCCGCCGCGTCATCCACATCGCAAAGATAAAACCGAGGCCGGTGTGTTCGTGCCATACCTCTGCGAGGTCGAACACTTTTACGGCCGGATCGGCCGATCGCGATAAGGCAAGTGCGGGGTCGCCGATAATGAGTGCGGCGTCGGATTCGGCGAGCATCGAATTGATATCAGGCGCGGAATCGCGCCACGCGGGCTCGAAGCCGAGAAACTCGCGAAAGACAATTTTTGTTAGGACAACTGAAGTACGCGACGACGTGTCGAGCGAGACCGAGCGGACATCCGCGAGGTCCGCTCCGCGGGTAACAAGGCAAACGCTGCGGACGCGCTCGCGAGCCCCGACGCAGACGTCTCGGACGAGCTTTACCCCGTCGATGAACTGCGACGCGATAACGGGCACGAGCGCGGCATCCACGCGATCCTGAGCGAGCAGCTCAGCAGAACGCGCCGGAGCATTGTCGAGAATGATCTCGACCTTCCCGTGGTTTGCGCCGTAGAGAAAGCTCCATACTAGCGGGGCCGTATTCGAATAGCTCGATGCGGAAATGCGAGGTGTATTCATCGGTCACCCGCCGAAAACGTCAGCATACTCCTCAGAGTTTTGGAGCTTGCGAAGTGCGAACGGGCAGGTCGCGTAGATCTTAAGGCCTTTTTCCCGTGCATATTTTACGGCTTCGGCAAGCAGTTTATCGCCCACCTTTTGTCCGCGAAGGGTTTCATCTACCTCGGTGTGGTCGATTATAAAACCGGTCGTGCCGGCGGTCGTGTAGGTCATCTCAGCAAGGCGTTTGCCGTCCTCGCCGCGAATAAGGAATCCGCCCCGGCCGCCTTTTTCAACGTGTTTTATCTCCATAAGAATAGTTTCACGCAAAGCCGCGAAGTTCGCAAAATCGATTCTTGTTGAAAGGCAAGGGCGTGGATTATTCTTCTTGCATGGCGATATACGATGTCACGGTGGCGATCAGTGAGAGTGTTCCGATCTACGAGGGCGATCCCAAGGTGAAGATCGACACTTTCGTTTCGATCGCGAAAGGTGCGGCGGCGAATGTCTCGAATGTCTGTTTTGGAGCGCATACCGGAACGCACGTTGACGCGCCGAATCATTTTATCGACGGCACGCGAACGGTCGATGAACTGGATATCGAGAAACTTATCGGGCGATGCATCGTGGTCGGGGTTCCCGCAGACGTTATCGCGATCGGACCCGAACATTTGCCCGATCTCAGCGGCGTCGAGCGGATCGTTTTTAAGACCCGGAACTCTGCGTTTTGGAACACACCCGAAGACGGTTTTCGTACCGATTTTACCTACATTACGCCTGCAACGGCAAAGACACTTGCCGAGGCAGGCATAAAGCTCGTCGGCATCGATTATCTTTCGATCGAGGCACCCGGTGCCGACGGACATCCCGTCCATATTACCTTACTCGAAAAAGAGATCGTGATTCTGGAAGGCCTCGATCTGCGTGAGGTCGCTGCGGGAGAATACGAACTGATCTGTCTTCCTCTGAAATATGTCGGCGGAACGGGCGACGGAGCACCGGCGCGGA